>JANYHX010000269.1 GCA_025362155.1 Gallionella sp.
AATGGAATATCAGATTGCCCAACAAGCCGGACTGCTTCCTGTTTGTATTCTTGACTGTATTTCCTGCGTTTGTGCATCGTTTACCTCCGAGTGTATTATCACTCTTAATGAGGTATCCGTTAAATCGGGGTAGAACCATACAAACGTGCCCGCAGCCCGCAAGTTCCCTCATGTGATCTTGATTGTGGTTGCCGGCCAAAAAAATAGGGCGAGCTAAGGGTAAATAACAAACAAATGAATATATTCACCACCACCGGATTATTTATTGCAACCGCCATCGCAGAGATCGTCGGCTGCTATTTACCCTATCTGTGGCTGCAAAATCGCATGCCTGTTTGGGTGCTCATCCCCGCTGCGGTTTTTCTTGCATGTTCGCCTGGATGCTAACGCTTCATCCCACGGCAGCAGCAGGGCGTGTCTATGCTGCTTATGGGGGAGTCTATGTTGTGACTGCGCTGCTGTGGTTATGGCTTGTGGACGGTGAGCGTCCTCACCTCTGGGATGCCATAAGGGGCAGGAATCGCCTTGGCTGGAATGGCAATCATTATGTTCGCACCGCGTTCTTAGCAACATGAATTAGCCGGTTTCGCTTTACCTGTCAGGGGCACACAGTCTGGCATCCCGTTCTGTACACCACATGCCCCACCGCACGCACCTTGAATTTGCATAAGCGATGCCTTGAATTTCAACAACAGCGCAAGCTGCTGGTCTATTTTCAACAGGATTTGTTGTATCTCGCGCAATGTAAAACCGCTGTCCTTGAGGCAACGGATTTGATCCAAACGTTCAGCCTCGCCGGGCGTGTAATTTTTGTAGCCGCTGCTCGCTTTGCGTTCAGTGCCTGTTGCGATCAGCCCCAATTTTTCGTAGTAGCGTATCGTGTCCCGCGAAAATCCGGAGCACTTTGAGAGCTCACCAATTAGCATGATTTTTTCTCCCACCTTGTATTATTGAGCATTACATAATTCATTACACCGTTCACCCTGATGTATCGAAGGGCGAAACCTTGTGCCAGCCTCAGGCTTCGATACCTCAGCCCGAACGGAATGGTTGTCGCGAATTATGTAATATTCAATAGATATTGTATTCAAGAAACATGTCGGCCTATCATTGGTGAGGTGGCGGGCGCCTGCAAACTTATGAGTTCACCGTGATGGTATCCAGGCAATCCTACATGACATCAATTTTTGCAGCACCCATCGTCATTTCACCTATCTCGACTGCATCAGTAAATCCGCTCTCGATGAATATCGTCAACACTTCCTTTACCGCAGAAGGGGCGCAGGACACTAGCAAGCCGCCAGATGTCTGCGGATCGGTCAGCAAGGTTTTTTGTACCTGGGTGATGGAGGACGACAAGATTACATCATGCCCATAGCCCGCCCAGTTGCGTTCGGAAGCGCCGGTCACATAACCGTTTTCGGCAAGTTGTTGCACGTTGGGCAGCAAAGGAATGTGCGCCATATGAAGAATGGCTTTCAGTTTGCTGCCGCGCGCCACTTCGAGTAAATGACCGAGCAGGCCAAAGCCGGTTACATCGGTGATGGCATGCACACCGGGCAGATCGGACAAGGCCATGCCGGGTTTGTTGAGTTTGGTGGTGGCCGCTATCATTGCAGCGTACCCGGCGGCGTTAAGCTGCCCCTTTTTTAACGCCGCCGACAAAATCCCAACACCGAGCGGTTTGCCGAGGATGAGTTTATCGCCTGCTTGAGCGTCTGCATTGCGTTTTATTTTTGAAGGATGAACCAAGCCTAGCACCACCAGGCCGTAAATCGGTTCGACTGAATCTATGGTGTGGCCGCCCGCAATGGGGATACCGGCCTCGGTGCAGACCGCTTCGCCGCCCTGAATAATTTTGCCAATGACCTCTATCGGTAATTGATTGATAGGCATGGCAACCAGTGCCAGCGCCATGATAGGCGTACCACCCATCGCATACACATCTGAAATCGCATTGGTGGCGGCAATACGTCCGAAGTCATAAGGATCGTCCACAATAGGCATAAAAAAATCGGTCGTGGCGATCAGAGCTTGCTCGTCATTGAGCTTATAGACGGCGGCGTCATCAGCGGTCTCGATGCCGACCAGCAATTTTTCAGGGATTGGAAATCCGCTTGAGTTTTTCAGAATTTCGGCCAGTACGCCCGGGGCAATTTTGCAGCCGCAGCCACCACCATGAGAAAAAGATGTCAGTTTGATGTTTCCGTCGTGCAGCGTATTCATGTGTGCTTCTCCATGTTAGAGATGCAATTATCCACCAACTTTAGCAAGGCCGCCTGTTCTCGTTGCGGTGAGAAAAGTGGCGCGCGTGCAGTACACTGTTTTTGCAGGAGGCTCAAAAATTTTGCGTCATGGGCTGCGCAGTCTATCAACTGCGCCAATTTTAAACTGTCACCGAGTGGAAAATAGCCCGCATAATTTCCCCCCAACATGCCGCGATTGCCAGGAATATCGCTGGCCAGTACCGGGACGCCGCTGGTGACGGCTTCGATGATGACATTGGCACCGCCTTCCATGGCCGAAGTGATGACCATCAGTTGACTGCGCTTCAAGCGCTGCCGTGTTGCGGCATGGGCCAAATTTCCCAGACTACGGTAATGGGGATAGAGCTGTTGGGTTTTCTCGGCCAGCTTACCCAAAGCCGGATCAAGCGCGCCGCCGATATGGATCAGACGGACATTTTTCGATTGTAAAAATTTTGCTGCGTGCATGAAAGTGACAGGATCTTTTTCGGCACGCAAGTGGCCTATCATCGTCACGTCAAAATATCTGGACGGTTTTGTGGGGTTTTTGTTGAGCGGTTTGAGCGAGGGTGCGGATTGGTATATGACCTGCGCTTTACTGTGCAAATCTTTGTTGAGACCCTGCAAGCCTGCTGCTTGCAAGACCACCAGTTTGGTAGCTAATTGCAAAGAGCGTTGTGCATCCCTGTTGGTAAAAATATCCTTGTATAAATCCGTGCCGGTGAGTACGACGATCAGCGGCAGCATTGGACAGGCAGCAGAAAACGCGGCAATGGATGCCGCCGAGCGCCGCGCATGCAGTGCTATCATCGCATCATAGGAGCTGCCGTCCCATCGCACCGCCAGCGTTACCCTGTAGTCTTTGCGCAAAAAACGCGACCAGCGCCACGCAGTTTGCCAATTGCCATTATTGGCATTTGCCAAGGCAGGGCTGATAATAACAATATGCGGTTTATCCATAAACGTATGTCTATGCCATCTTCATTTCGGAACGCCTCAGCCGCTCAACTGGCCGCTGCCATGCGGGATGCGCGTAATTATACGCTGGCGCTGTTTGAGCGCTTTCAGTCAGCTGGCCTGGACGATCTGGCGCGGGTGCCTTACCTCCCCATTATCAATCCGCCGTTATGGGAACTGGGGCATATTGCGTGGTTTGCCGAGTGGTTTGTATTACGCGAGGCGGCAACCAGCCATCCTACTGCGGCGCAACATCCGTGCTTGTTGGACGCCGGTGACCGTTGGTTCGATTCGGGCAATGTGGCCCATGCAACTCGCTGGACACTAGACCTGCCGGATGTGGCAATAATAAAAAAATATGCTGACGAAGTCTTGACTCGCATATTAGACAAGCTTGCCAACGTAACTGATGATGCAATAGCGCTGTACCCATATCGTTTGGTGTTGGCGCATGAAGATATGCACGGCGAAGCGTTTGCCTACACCTTGCAAACCCTGGGCTTGGCGGCACCGTCTTCTCTTCGGGCGATGGCACTCTCAGCAGCGCCGCACACCGATCTGCATTTTGATGGTGGCCCATTTCAATTGGGTAGTCCCGCTACACGGGAATTTGTTTTCGACAATGAAAAGTGGGCACACCCAGTAACCATTCCTGAATTCACCATCAGCTCAACGTTGGTATCGAACGAGCAGTACCAGCAATTCATGGATGACGGTGGCTATGAAAAAATGCAATTTTGGGATGATGCAGGTCGTGCGTGGCTTGCCGCGAAAAAACGTTACGCTCCGCAATACTGGCAGCGCGACCACAAATTATGGTTGTGCCGGCGGTTCGGTAAGCTAATGGAATTGCCTGAGAAGGAGCCCGTGCGTCATGTGAGTTTGCACGAAGCGCGGGCGTATTGCCGCTGGGCCGGACGACGCCTGCCGAGCGAAGCGGAATGGGAGTTCGCGGCCAGTTCAGACAATCCGAATTTTCGCTGGGGCGATTTGTGGGAGTGGACAGATTCAACCTTCGCACCCTATCCGGGATTTTCAGCGGATGCTTATCTGGAATACTCAGCGCCATGGTTTGGCACGCACCAGGTTCTACGCGGTGCATCCTTTGCCACGCAACAGCGAAGCTGCTCGCCGCGATACCGTAATTTTTTTACGGCTGAGCGTGATGACATTTTTGTTGGCTTTAGAACTTGCGCTAATTAAGTTGTCGTTCTGGTTCGCGGAATTCAAACCTCTCCGCAGCATTCACATCACCCGGGCATGACACACCATAAACCAATTATTTACATCACTCCAGGTGCGGGTCACTTTCAATCCTGATTGCTGTAGAAGTTGCACAAAGTTATCAGGCGTGTACTTGTAACTATTTTCAGTATGGATGCGTTCACCCGTAAGAAAAAGACGTTCGCCGCCCTGCCATTTGACTGTTACGGTATGCATGGCTTCGAGATACATTTCTATCCGGCTTAGTGCGGTATTAAAATAACTGTAATGTTGCCACTCACGAATATCAAAATTTGCACCCAGTAAATTATTCAGGTGCAGCAACAAATTGAGATTGAACGATGCAGTCACGCCCAACGCGTCGTTATAAGCGGCATTCAGAGTTTCCCCATCTTTGATTAAATCCACGCCTATCAGTAATCCACCATCACTTTCACAAGCGGCATGTAATCTTCGAAAAAATTCCCCAGCCTCATCGGGTGTGAAATTGCCGATGGAAGAGCCCGGATAAAAAAATAAGCGCTTGCTGTGTTGCACAGCATCCGGCAATTGCAATGCAGTGGAAAAATCCATACCCAACCCGGTCATCCGGATGTGCGGAAAACGTTGTTGCAGATCGCCGACTGCCTCGCGCAAAAAATCCACGGAGATATCCACCGGCACATATTGCGCGGGCTGCAGCGCCGAAAACAAGCGCGCGGCTTTGGCGCAATTTCCCGCGCCCAGATCAATCAAGGTACTTCCCACACCGACTACTTCAGCAATTTCGCCCTGGTAAGTTTCAAAAATAGAGGCTTCGGTGCGTGATAAATAATATTCAGGCAATTCGCATATGGCCGCAAACAACTTGGATCCCAGTTCATCATAAAAGTATTTGGGCAACGAATA
>JANYHX010000008.1 GCA_025362155.1 Gallionella sp.
GGCGACATCAGGGGCACGCCTTTTTTTAACTGATTGAATCGAGTACTTCCTGCCATCAATTCACGCACGATTATCAATGTCCATCGTTCGCACAATAATTGGGTGGCTTGCGCCAAAGGGCAGAACTGTCCATATGAATACATTTTGTACACCTCCCCAGGTTAATTCAGAAACGGCCTGTCGTTTTGCACACTACAGATATTGTACTTCCAGGCTCCTGTGCTTGATGCTACCTTATAAACGTTTCCATCACCTACAAGGTTTTGCGAAGCAGATGATAACTATCAGGCGCTACGGGTCGCTTTGGTTGCAGCGGATCGCAGCGACATTCATCGCAACCTGCATAAGGAGAACCTCATGCCAAAATATGTAATCGAACGTGAAATTCCGGGTGCCGGCAAATTATCGGCTCAAGAACTCAATGGCATTGCACAGAAATCGTGCGGCGTGCTGAACAAGATGGGGCCGCAGATTCAATGGGACGAGAGCTACGTGACCGACGACAAAATTTATTGCGTATACATCGCACCGAATGAAGCCTTGGTTCGAGAGCATGCTCGCCAAGGCGGCTTTCCGGCTAACAGGGTGTCGGAAGTCAAAACCATGATAGACCCGACGACGGCCGAGTGACCTCATGGGCCTGAAGGGCTCTTACCAATCATCTCTTGGGTGTGCACCTGAACATGTCTCAACCTCGCTCGGACGCTGGATGCTGCGCGATAAAACCGCGCAGCGCCAGCTAGTCCTGCATAAATGTTTCAATCACCAAGAAAGTTTTTAGAGGTAAATATTTTTTAACTGAGGAGATAATCATGAACAATTCACTTTTTGAACGACTGGGCGGTATCGAGGGGATAACCAACATAGCGAATGATGTAATAGATAATCATCTGGCAAATAAAACCATTGCTACACGATTTGCTAAAAGTGACGTAGCTAAAATTAAAAATGCAGCCGCCACATTTTTTATTTCCGGAACAGGTGGCCCCAATGTTTACAAGGGAATGGATTTGTTGTCAGCTCATAAAGGAATGAATATTTCTGCCGTGGAGTTCATGGCGGTCCTGGATGATGCTTTAGCTGCTTTGAAGAAAAATAATATCAGTCAACAAGAACAGGAAGAAGTCTTATTTGTACTCTACAGCATGCGGTCTCAAATTGTGCTCGTTTGAATAAGTGGTTTCAGCACCAATCATGGTTTGCGCTTGGTGGCTTTCTTTGTTGAGGGTGCCTTCTTGGCGGCAGGCTTTGCTACCTTTATTGCAGCCTTTGCCTTGCTCGCCTTGGGTGCTGGCTTGGCTTTGGTGGTCTTTTCTTTAGTGACTTTGGCCGCCGGTTTTTTACCCTTCACCCCACCTTTCGCGGCCTTGGCTGCGATCAATTCCAGCCCTTCTTCCAACGTGATGTCATCAGGCGAAACACCCTTGGGCAGGGTGGCGTTGATCTTGCCGTGGCGGACATAGGGGCCGTAGCGGCCACTGCAAATTTCCACGCTGGCCTTGTCGTCCGGATGATCGCCCAACACGCGCAATACGGTGTTGCCATCGCGGGCTTGAGCCAGCAATTCCACCGCACGAGCCAAACTGATGTCGAAGATGCTATCGCTGCGCGGGATGGATTTGAATTTGCCATCGTGGCCGATGTAGGGACCAAAACGCCCGATGTTGACGATGACTTTTTTGCCGGACTCGGGATGTGCACCGAGTTCGCGCGGCAGCGCCAGCAACTTGAGCGCGCTGGCCAGGTCGGCTTGCTCGAGCGGCATTTCCTTAGGCCAGGAGACACGCTTGGGTTTGGCTTTTTCGCCTTCCACCACTTCACCCAGCTGCACATAATGGCCATAGGGGCCGCGCAGCAATAGCACGGTTTGTGCAGTCTCAGGATGCACCCCCAGCTCAACTTTTGCCGAGGCGTCGTCTTGCGATTCGCCGCTGAGGCTGCGTTTGTATTTGCACTCCGGATAATTGGTGCAGCTGATAAAGCTGCCATAGCGGCTAAGTTTTTTGGCAAGCGGTTTGCCGCAATCCGGGCAGGCTTCGTCTATCAGCTCGACCGGGCGATCAATGTCGGCTTTTTCCTTGATGAGCTTGGAAAAACCTTTCCAGAATTCACCCATTACGCCTATCCAGTCACGCTTGCCTTCGGACACTTGATCCAGTTCGTCTTCCAGATGCGCGGTGAAATCGTAGTCCACATAGCGGGTGAAATGTTCGGTGAGAAAACGCGTGACGACGCGCCCGACATCGGTGGGCATGAAACGCTTCTTGTCCAAAATGGCGTATTCTCTGGCTTGCAGCGTGGAAATAATGGTGGCGTAAGTGGATGGTCGACCGATGCCATATTCTTCCAGCGACTTGACCAGACTGGCTTCGGAGTAGCGCGGCGGCGGTTGAGTGAAATGTTGTTCGCCGTATAGTTTGTCGATAGGCAATACATCGCCCTCGGCCAGCGGCGGCAGTTTGCCACTTTCCTCCTCGGTAGCGTCGTCTACGTCTTCCATGTACACGCCAATGAAACCAGGGAATACCAGCACCTGGCCATTGGCGCGGAATAATGTGTTGTCGCCACCCAGCCTGATGTCCAAACTGACGGTATCGAAACGTGCCGGTGACATCTGACACGCCAGCGTGCGCTTCCAGATCATTTCGTAGAGACGCGCCTGATCGGCAGTCAGATGACTGCGCATTTGATCCGGGGTGCGTTCTATGGAGGTGGGGCGGATCGCTTCGTGTGACTCCTGCGCGTTCTTGGTTTTGCTCTTGAAGGTGGGCTGGGTACTGGGCAAATACTCGCTGGAAAAATTGTTGCTGATGTAATCGCGGATTTCCTGCACCGCTTCTTTCGCCAGCGATACCGAGTCGGTACGCATGTAGGAAATCAGGCCGACGGTTTGGCCGCCGATATCCACACCTTCGTACAGCGATT
The DNA here is from genome assembly GCA_025362155.1 of Gallionella sp. Lineage (GTDB taxonomy): Bacteria > Pseudomonadota > Gammaproteobacteria > Burkholderiales > Gallionellaceae > Gallionella. The sequence goes on from JANYHX010000008.1 coordinate 2,926, forward strand.
GCGCGGTGCGCATGGTGCGGTCGGCCGTCATACCCAATTTGCGCACCGCTTCCTGTTGCAATGTAGACGTCGTAAACGGCGCGGCGGCATAACGCTGCTTGGCTTTTTTCTCGACGCGCACCACCTTGGGCGGCAGCTTGGCATCGTTGAGTTTGGCGTGGATCGCATCATATTCCGCTTGGGTAGCGATGCTGAGTTGCTCGAGTTTCTTGCCTTGATATTGAAACAGTTTAGCAGTGAACGGCTGGTGGTCTTTGTGGCTATCCAGATGCACAGTCCAATATTCCTGGCTTTTAAATGCTTCAATCTCCAGCTCACGTTCGACGATCATGCGCAACGCCGGGCTTTGTACGCGACCCGCCGACAAACCAGCGCGTATCTTGCGCCACAGCACCGGTGACAGATTGAAGCCGACCAGATAGTCCAATGCTCGCCGAGCCTGTTGCGCATTCACCAGCGGCTGCGAAATCTCGCGCGGGTGGGCAACCGCTTCGCGCACCGCCGATTGGGTAATTTCATAGAACACCACCCGCTGCATGCTCTTGCCCTTCATGCCACGTTTGGCTTTGAGCAATTCAGAAATATGCCACGCGATGGCCTCTCCTTCCCTGTCGGGATCGGGTGCCAGATAAATGTGATCTGCAGCTACAGCGGCTTTGGCGATGGCGTCCATGTGCTTGCTGTTGCGCGCAATAGTTTCGTATTTCATCGCGAAATCGTTTTCGGTATCGACCGCGCCGGTCTTGGGTACCAGATCACGCACGTGCCCATAGGAGGCAAGAATTTCAAAATCCTTGCCTAGATATTTTTGCAGCGTTTTGGCTTTGGCCGGAGACTCGACTATCAGTAAATTGGTTGCCATGCGTACGATGGGTATTAGTGTAGTTGTGCGGAATGTAGCGGCGTAAGCAATTCTTCGATCAACAATGGATCCAGGTCTTGATGGCGATTCCACAGCACCATCAACATGATCAGCTTGAGTTTATCCAGCGCGAGATTTTCCTGTTTCAGTGCCATGGAACGATCAATAATCATTTCGCGTTCGACTGCAGTAATCAGGCGCTGTTGTTCGGCAAACAACAGGAACTGACGCGCTTCGTAGCTGATCAGCTGCAATTCCAGCTGGGCGAAGTAGCGCGATCCGGTGTGCTCCAGGCTGGCCGGATAGCTGCCGGGATTTTGTTCTTGCAACGCAGACAACCAGGTCAGCGCATCGTTGATCTCTTCGTCCTCAAAACCGGCGGCGGAGAGCTTGCGCGATAGCTTGTCTGGTTCAGGATAACTGCCTGCGTCAAAATAACTTTCAAACAAATACATCAGGATTTCAAACATGGGCTTTGTAGTGAGTTAGCAGTGAGTTAAGGGCATCTCTAAAAATTCAAAATCCTAAGCTAGGCAAGGCGCGCAAAAAAATTTAGCGCGCAGCATATGTTTGATATGTAAGCGTTAAAATTTTTTACGCAACGCAGCATCGCGACGGAGTTTGGATTTTTAGAGGTACCCTTTAATGAATTCGTTGATACAAGCCTCCCGGTAATACACAGATACGGCTATCCAGTTCAAGTGCCAACAGCATGGCGGATAGCTCGCTTACCGTCAAGCCGCTACGCGCGCCGAGGGTATCCACATCCACTGGATCGAAGCCGAGATGCTCAAGCAGCGCGGCGTGCGGGTCTTTTGAACAAGGGTCTGCGGAATTTACCCCTTCAGAATTTTTCATTGGAATGGCTGAAAGCACCCCACCCAGTTCTTCCAGAATATCCTGCGCGGCCTCGACCAGTTTCGCACCTTGCTTGAGCAGCGCGTGGCAACCCTTGCTTTGCGGTGCATGTATCGAACCGGGGATGGCAAATACGTCCCTGCCCTGTTCCAGTGCCAGCCGCGCGGTAATCAAGGAACCGCTTTGCAGCGAGGCTTCCACTACCAGACAGCCCAGACTCATGCCGCTGATAAGGCGGTTGCGGCGCGGAAAATTGGCCGCCAACGGCGGGGTGCCCAGCGGAAATTCGGACACCAGCGCGCCCTGCTGGGCGAGCGCATGGGCGAGATCGCGATTGGCGGCAGGATAGATTTTGTCCAGACCAGTACCGACCACCGCGATGGTGCTGCCCGGATTGTT
>JANYHX010000033.1 GCA_025362155.1 Gallionella sp.
CCCATATAAAGACGGGTCTCATACACCGACACGCCATCAATCACCGAATCTGGCCGCGCCAGATATACATATTCGAAAATGCACGGATTGAGATTGGCTTTATCGCTGCATAATTGGCTGTGAAAATTGCCTTCAAAATCGATGAACACCGCTTCACCGGGTGCGATATCGCGCAGAAATTTAAAGCCTAGCGTATCCAGTGCCACGCTTTCAGAAGCTACCAGATATTCCGTGCCCTGCTCGGTTTCATGCATGCCCACCACCAACGGACGTATACCGTAAATATCACGGAACGCCAGCAAACCATAACCCGCAATCATCGCTACCACCGCGTAGGCACCGCGACAGCGCTGATGCACACCGGACACTGCGGCAAAAATAGCGGATGCATCGAGACGAAATTGTTTGGATTTAAGCTGCAACTCATGCGCCAGCACATTCAGCAGCACCTCAGAATCGGAACTGGTATTAACGTGGCGTAAGTCCTCAGCGAATAATTGCTGCTTTAATTCATCTGCGTTGGTCAGGTTACCGTTGTGTCCCAGCACAATGCCGAAGGGGGAATTTACATAGAACGGCTGCGCCTGATTGTGATCCACGGCAGAGCCCGCAGTCGGATACCGTACGTGCGCAATCCCCGCATTGCCCAGCAGCGAACGCATATGACGGGTGCGGAACACATCGCGCACCAACCCATTATCCTTGTGCAAATGGAAGGTATGTCCGTCCAGGGTCGCGATGCCGGCAGCGTCCTGGCCGCGATGCTGCAAAACTTGCAAACCGTCATACAGCAACTGGTTTGCGGGTGATTGCGAGATCAATCCGAGAATGCCGCACATGATTTTTTACCCTAAAATTTGCAAGCCAGAAATTATTGCAGGTTCAATAATGGATGCGTTGCGCGAGGTTATAAGGCAGCCACGCTTTGGTCAGCAAGGCAGCGTGCTCCAGCGTATCGCTCAACATCGCCGCATGCCACACTGGTCGCGCCGGAAAATGTGTCAGCCCGGCCAGCCACACTAAAACGAGCACCATCAACGCTCCTCGCATTAGCCCAAACAATCCGCCCATCACCCTGTCCAGCCAACCTGTTCCTATTGCCTTGAGGAGCTTGGAGAGCAACCGTGCTATTACGTTCCATACAATCAGCACAACAATGAACACCAGCACATAGGCCGCGGCATTACGCCAGGTTTCTTGATGCAAGGGCAGCAATGGCGCAAGGTGACCCGCAAACAACTTACTCAGCACAAACGCAAGCGGCCAACCCAACAACGCCATCACTTCATAAATCAGACCGCGCCACACCCCGAGTAACAATGAAAGCAATAATATTCCCACGACTACAAAATCCAGTCCATTCATAGGGGATCATTTGGCAGTAATAATCACCGGATGCAAGCCATGTTTTTCCAATTGATGCGCTGCCTTCTCCGCCTTGGCGCGGTCTGCATAAGGGCCCACGCGCACGCGCATCTTGTCACCCGCTTTTTCGATATAAGCCTTAAAGCCCCATTTTTTCAGCTTATTGAGCTCCTGCTTGGCTGTGTCCGACTTGGAATAGGCTCCTACTTGCGCGACATAACTTTCGGCACTGGCCTGATCAGCGCTACCCATTTCCGTAGATTTATGGGTTTCCGTAGATTGAGGAGTGTCTGCTGATTTTTGAGATTCGGCGGATTTATGAGGACTCCTTTCAGGACTGGTGTCTGCCTTGCGCGGCGCAGCCTGCTGTGGGCTGGGTGCCACACTCGGTTTAGCTGCTTGGGGAGCCAATGCAGGCATATCAATAGCAGAGGCTGCCACCACCGGCGCGGGACTGGCCGTTACACTGGAAGCTTCTGAAGGCAAGGTAATTGCGACCTCTGAAACCGGCCGATGCGTAACAAACTCGCCGACCTTGTCGGGAGCCGGAATGCTCAAGTCGATGTCTTTCCCACTCGGCTTGGGCTCACTGTCCAGCACCATCGGCAATATCACCACCACCGCCAGTGTCAGCACCACCGCGCCAATCAAACGGCGGCGCGCTTTGCGCTTAAGATTCAGTTCATCTTCTATTTGCTGTTTTGCCATGCTGTGATCTCGCCTTTGCCTCTGGAATGCTGGAATGCTTTACTCAGTAACGGACAACCCTTTTGCAGCCATCACTTCCGCGACGGTATAGAACGATCCGAAGGCGAGGATTCTATCATTTTCGCCCGCCTCGTTATAGGCATAACGCAGTGCCTCGGGTATGTTTACGCAGTTTATAATTTCGCCGCGCACCCGGCACTGTTGCAATACCTGCTCGACCTGGTCGGCGGTTGCGCCGCGCGGCATATCTATGCCTGCCGCCAGCCAGGTGTCGATGTGCGCATCAAGAGCCGCTATTACCCCCGCGATATCCTTGTCTTTTAACATCGCGAATACCGCATAGGTGTTCGGACAGGGCGGCAGACTGGCGAGATTCTGCGCCAGCGAACGCGCCGCATGCGGATTGTGCGCCACATCCAGAATCAGCGTCGGCCTGCCCGGCACAAACTGGAATCGCCCTGCAAGCTGCACCTCGCCCAAACCGCGCCGCACCGCTCCCATACTTACCGGTAAACGTTCTTTCAGCATATCCAACGCCGCCAGCGCCGCGCTGGCATTGTTAAGCTGAAACGCACCACGCAACGCGGGATAGGGTAATGAGCTGCGTGTGCCTGCCGGACTTCTGAAATCCCACTGCATCAGTCCCCTCTCCCCCCGGGGGAGGGTTAGGGAGGGGGAGCGCCCGTCAAACCCAAACTCCCTCCCTATCCGCCAAAGCTCAGCCCCAATCTTCTCCGCATATTCCGCCATCGCCAGCGGCACATCCACATCCGCACAGATCGCTACACGGCCAGCCCGAAAAATTCCCGCCTTCTCGAAGGCGATTTTTTCACGCGTATCGCCCAGATAATCGGTGTGATCAATATCCACGCTGGCGATCACCGCGCAATCATTGTCGAACACATTCACCGCATCCAGCCTGCCGCCCAGCCCTACTTCTAGTATTGCTACTTCCACCTTGTGCGCAATGAAACACTGCATCGCCGCCAGCGTGCCGAACTCAAAGTAGGTGAGTGGAATTTCAGATGACGCGGGCACTTGTCCCCTCTCCCCCCGGGGGATAACCAGTGACTTGGTGGGCGTTGTTTGCCTGCCTAGTCGAATGGCTAGAGGTTCCATCAGGGTTAGGGAGGGGGTTATATTGTCGTCGCTCTCAATTTTCCCTGTTCGCGCCAACTCTATACTCTCAAACGAAGCACACAACTCCGCATCGCTCGCGGCTCTTTTTGCAATGCGCACACGCTCGTTGTAATGCAGCAAATGCGGTGAGGTGTAGCAACCGACGCGGTATCCGGCGGCGTGCAATATGCTTTCCAGCAGCGCGCACACCGAGCCTTTGCCGTTCGTGCCACCGACCACGATGATCGGAAAATCAGCTTGCATATTCAGCCGCTGCTTGACTTGCGCCACGCGCTCCAGGCCGAGCGCGATGGTTTTGGGATGCAGGGATTCGAGGTAGGTCAGCCAGTCGGCCAGGGTAGAGGGCATATTGTTTTGTAGGGCGTCAATAAACGAAGCGCATTGCTCCGAATGACCAATACATACGGCGCACTGCCCGTTGGTTATTGCGCCCTACGCTTGCTAAAAGAACCTCTTTGGCAGCATAGGCAAAAGCTGCACTCTTGCTTCATTAAAAGAGCGAACTATATGACGTTTGAAGTAAAGGCGATTTCTACCATAAAAAACCGCAACATCATCTTCGTATTCTGACTTCAATTCGAGATCATCAATTTTCATAAGATTGCATTTCCCAAAAGCAACCATAAAAGAACCACGATTTCCTCTGTCGTCAAAGTGTCTTTTAAATGAATCAATATGACAACAGGAATCCCGTACGGCCCTTACGGCATCAGACACATCGGTCACATAGTCACTTTGCATTATGTCGTCCGTAAATGATATTTTTTGCCCGTATTTTTCGACCTTGCACAAGAGGTCTCGCAAACAGATCATTAGATTAATAAAAGCTGATTCTCGTAGAATGTTCTGGCTACTTTTTGGCTCAAATATGCCACAGTTCAGCAACTCTTCAATTTTTCTAATGTTGGATTCACAATCTTGTTGGTCAAGCACATCCATCATTTTCACCTAGAGAATCTCTAAGCCGCCTCAATCTCCGCTGCAGCAGATTGCTTGGTCAACAAAGTAATCAACGTCGCCAATTGATTTTTCATCTCACGCCTATCAATGATCATATCTATTGCGCCATGATCGAGAAGAAACTCCGCACGCTGGAAGCCTTCCGGCAACGTTTCGCGCACTGTCTGCTGAATCACGCGTGCACCGGCAAAACCAATCAGAGCGCCGGGTTCGGCGATCACCACATCGCCCATAAAGGCGAAGCTAGCGGACACGCCGCCCATAGTGGGGTCGGTCAACACCGAGATGAATGGCAATTTTTCTGCGCTCAACTGCGTCAACGCGGCGCAGGTCTTGGCCATCTGCATCAGCGACAGCAAGCCTTCCTGCATGCGCGCACCGCCGCTGGCGGCGAAACAAATGAACGGGCATTTTTGTTCCAGCGCCACTTGCACGCCGCGCACAAAACGCTCGCCGACCACCGAGCCCATTGAGCCGCCCATGAAAGCGAATTCAAATGCAGCGGCAACCACCGGCTGCGCATGAATACTGCCCTGCATCACCACCAGCGCATCGTCTTCATCGGTGGTTTTTTTGGATTCGACCAAGCGATCCGAATATTTTTTGCTGTCCCGAAACTTGAGCGTATCTAGCGGCAATACTTCGGCGCCGATCTCAAAGCGGCCTTCGCCATCCAATAATGAATCCAGCCTGGAACGCGCCGTGATGCGATGATGATGATTGCATTTGGGGCAAACGCTCTGGTTTTTTTCCAGGTCGGAATAATACAGGACTGCTTGACAGGACGGGCACTTGGTCCACAATCCTTCCGGTACATTTTTCTTGGCATCGCCTTCGCGACGTTTGATTTTTGGCGGTAATAGTTTTTGGAACCAGCTCATGGCGTTTTCTCCTTTAGGCCTGATCTACGGCCTGCCTTAATTCTTTAACCAGCTTGCTCACATTGGCGATTACATTTTGCTCGGTCGAGTTTTCGATTTCCTGCACGATACGGCTACCCACCACCACACCATCGCACAACTTCGCCACAGCCAGCGCAGTCGCCGCATCACGGATACCGAAACCCACGCCAATAGGCAGCTTGATGTGCTGACGCAGCTGCGGAATTTTTTCTGCGATAGCGGATAAATCCAGATTCCCCGCGCCGGTCACACCCTTGAGCGACACGTAATACACATAGCCGCGCGCCTGTTTGGCGACCCGCGCCACGCGCGCATCCGTACTGGTCGGAGCAAGCAGAAAAATCGGCGCGATGCCATTTTTTTCCAGATGCGCGAATGCCTGGTGACTTTCTTCAGGGGGAAAATCAACAGTTAACACGCCATCTACGCCCACTTCCGCGCAACGTTTTGCAAAAATTTCCCAGCCCATCGCTTCAATGGGATTGCCATAACCCATCAGCACGATGGGGGTGGTGGTATTGCTGCGGCGAAATTCGGCGACCATATCCAACACCTGATGCAGCGCAACTCCATGCTTGAGCGCGCGCTCGGAAGCTCGTTGTATGGTCGGACCATCCGCCATCGGATCGGAGAACGGCACGCCCAGTTCGATCACATCCGAACCAGCTTCGACTAACGCGTGCAGCAGCGGTACGGTGAATTTTGGATGCGGGTCACCAGCGGTGAAAAATGGAATCAACGCCTTGCGCTTTTGTTGTTTGAGCTTGTCGAAGGTGATCGAGATGCGCGACGAGGTCATTATTTTAGGCATACATCAGCCGCCCGCGCGGCTCTGGAATTGGACGCCCCAGCTCCTGTGCCACTTCCACCCAAGCTGTCATTGCTTCCTGGGCATGATGTAGCGCTTCATCTTGCGTATCTCCATGTGCGATGCAACCGGGCAATTCAGGCACTTCGGCGATAAATGCGGCGTCTTCGGCACTCCAGTAAAGGATAATTTCATAACGATACATGGTCACTCTCCCGCCAAATGATATTTCATAATAATAGCCCTCACCTGTTTAACTTGGTAGGGTTTAGCTTTATTGCCCGCAGGCTGAATGTTGACGATTTCTTCAACGCCATTCTTGCTGAACAAATGATGGCCGCCCTTGATGCGTTTTTCAAACCCCATGGCTTCGAGCAAATAGACTAAATCATCGAATGCGATATTCTGGTCACTGCCAGCCATTAATATCTGACCAAGAATTTTCTCCAGCTTTCCCATTTCAGAGTGCAATGCCTGACACGCGCGCCACGGTCGCCATGTCCTTGTCGCCACGCCCGGACAAATTCACCAGCAACACTTTATCCTTGCCCATGCCGGGCGCGATTTTCGCGGCATGTGCCAGTGCATGGCTGGATTCCAGCGCGGGAATGATACCCTCAAAGTGACACAGGTCATGAAAAGCGCGCAGTGCTTCATCGTCATTGATCGCCACATACTCAGCGCGTCCACTATCTTTCAGCCAACTATGCTCCGGGCCGACACCGGGATAATCCAGCCCGGCGGAAATCGAATGGGTCTCGATGATCTGGCCATTCTCGTCCTGCATCAGGTAGGTCTTGTTGCCATGCAACACACCCACCGGACTGTTGGTGGTCAAGGGCGCGGCATGTTGCCCGCTGGCGATACCATGTCCGCCAGCCTCCACACCGATCAGCTTCACCCCGGACATGTCAATATAGGAATAGAATACACCCATCGCATTCGACCCCCCGCCGACGCAGGCGATCACCACATCCGGCTGGCGACCCACCAGCTCCGGCATCTGCACCACACATTCCTTGCTGACGATGGAATTAAAATCGCGCACCATCATAGGATACGGATGCGGCCCGGCCACTGTGCCGATGATGTAAAAGGTATTTTCGATGTTGGTCACCCAGTCACGCATCGCTTCATTAAGCGCGTCCTTGAGCGTCCTGGAGCCGCTTTCCACCGGCACCACGGTCGCACCGAGCAGCTTCATGCGATATACATTCTGTGCCTGGCGCTTCATGTCTTCAGAGCCCATGTACACCACGCATTCCATGCCGTAGCGCGCAGCCACGGTAGCCGTCGCCACACCGTGCTGGCCCGCGCCGGTCTCGGCGATCACGCGCGGTTTGCCCATGCGCTTGGCGAGCAATGCCTGCCCGACAGTGTTGTTCACCTTGTGCGCGCCAGTGTGGTTGAGATCTTCGCGCTTCAGGTATATTTGCGCGCCGCCGAGTTGTTGTGACCAACGCCTGGCATGGTAAATTGGGCTGGGACGACCAACGAAATGCTTGAGATCGTAATTCAGCTCGGCGATAAAATCCGCATCGTGACGATATTTTTCATAGGCCTGATTCAGTTCTTCCAGCGCGCCCATCAAGGTTTCGGCAACATAAATGCCGCCGTAGGGGCCGAAGTGGCCAGTGCTATCGGGGTAAGTGTAAGTCAATATTATTAACCTCGTTGATGAACGCGGCTATCTTTGCCGCGTCCTTGATTCCTTTGCTGGCCTCTACGCCACTGGACACATCCACTGCGTAAGGCTGCACCTGTTTAATCGCCGCCGCGACATTTTCCGCAACCAGTCCGCCGGACAAAATCACTGGTAGCGGTAATTGTTTAGGAATCAATGCCCAGTCGAAAGTGGCTCCGGTACCGCCCGGCATGCCGTTCACGTGCGCATCCAGCAGCAATCCTTTAGCACTGCGAAAATCGGACGCGCATTGTAACAAATCCACCCCTGCTTTGACGCGGATTGCTTTGATGTAAGGCTTGGAAAATTGCGCACAATATTCTGGCGATTCGTCGCCATGGAATTGCAGCATATCAAGCGGAACACAATCCAATATCTTGCGTATAAAATCCGCTTCGGCGTTTACGAACAAGCCAACCGCGGTCACGAATGGCGGCAAGATGCCCGCAAGGTGCGCGGCATGTGCAACGCTGACATGCCGCGGACTGGGTTCATAAAATACCAGCCCAATGGCATCCGCACCGCTGCGTGCGGCCGCCAGCGCATCTTCCACCCGGGTGATGCCGCAAATTTTTATTCGGGTCAAAGCACTTCTCCCGATAAAGCATCGTTTTCCATTTGTGGTAATCCCCACTTCGCTTCATATTTTATCCGGCGCAAGTATAAGCCATCTGGCGCAAAGGTCGGTGCGGCCAGGCTGCGTTCGCGACTGGCCAATACCTCCGACAACCAGCTCGGCGGATATTTTCCTTTACCCACATACACCAGACAACCGATGATGTTGCGCACCATGTGATGCAAAAATGCATCGGCGCTAAAATCAAAAATCAGCATCTCATCTTGTCGATGAATATCAAGTTGGTGTAAATGTTTAACTGGCGACTTGGCTTGGCATTGCGCGGCACGGAACGCGCTGAAATCGTGCGCGCCCAATAAATATTGCGCGGCAGTCTGCATTAGGGTGACATCCAGCGGAGCGTGAAACCAGCCTACCTTGCTTGCCTGGATGGCGGGGCGTACGGCTCGGTTGATCAAAAAATAGCGGTAGCTGCGCCCATGGGCAGAAAAGCGCGCATGAAATTCATCCGGGACCGGATGCGCCCAGCGCACTGCAATACTGGGGGGCAATAGGGCATTCACGCCGCGCACCCATGCAGTCAGCGGACGTTCAGCTTGAGTATCGAAATGAACCACCTGTTCAAGCGCGTGCACGCCAGTGTCAGTGCGTCCCGCCGCGATCACTGAAATCGGCTCAGCCGCAGTATGTTCATTGGTGATTTGGTCGCCTGCAATTTGGCTTAACGCGCTTTGCAATGTGTCTTGCACTGTGCTTCCCTCCGCCTGGCTTTGCCAGCCGCAAAACGGAGCGCCGTCGTATTCCACACCTAGTGCAATCCTCATGGTGCAATCCTCATGGGACTATCCTCATGCTATTTTCTTCATGGCGGTTCTCATCGCAAGGTATCAAATAACAGCAGTAGTGCAAAGCCCACCAATAGCCCGTCGCTGATACTAAAGCGTTCCAGCGTCAATTCCATTTGCTTGTTGACCCCAGCAACAGGCTCAAACAAACTGTTCAAGTTATCCTGCCATGTCCGCCTCTCGGTCAACATCGCGGCCTCGGCATAATGCAAGGTCAATGCCAGGCGTACCGCAACTCGTTCACGCGACACGCCTAGCCATTGCAAGGGAGTTAACAAAGCGTACAGTCCGGCAATCAATTGCATACGATTCAGCCGATCCAGCAAGATCGCCAGAGCAGCCAACGCGGCCAGCAAACGAGTGAGTTGCAGCACGCCGTCACTCAGCCCTTCACGACTGGGGCTCCATGCACCGAGAGCCCCGAGCAGCGGCTGGCCGGGCGTGCTGTAAGCGTAGATCATCAACAGCGACAGCATGATCCAGCGGGTGCGGCGCAATAATTGCATCAACTTGCCAGCGGATAACCATGCTGCGAAAAGCAAACCCAAGCTTGTTATGAGCAGCAGAATTTCAAGGGTTAGAAATTGCATCGTCGCAACCAGCAAACACCAGGTCAATATCTGCGCGGCAGGATTAAATTTCAAAGGAATAACCTCATCCAAAAAAAAACGGCAGCCCAATCCAGGGCCGCCGGTACAAAAAAGCGTATGATTAACCGAGTTGCTGAATAATAGTTTGCGCAGTTTCACGCTGCTCGGTATTGCCTTCACGTAACACTTCCTCAAGAATTTCACGTGCGCCGCTACCATCGCCCATTTCCTGATAGGCCTTGGCTAAGTCCAGTTTTGTCGCGACCTCCTGCCACTGATCATCTTTGTTTGCTGGAGTCGATCCATTCTGAGCTTTGATGTCATCAAAGTTCAAATTAATGCCGGACAAGCTCCCCGATGCTGCGATCGATGCAGATTCTTCGGGAATGTTATCAACCGGGAAATCCAGCATAAACGTTATTCCGCCGTCCTCAGTTTCTATGGGCTTAGGCTGCGGCGCTGCTGAGATGCGTGTATGGCTAGTTGTCGCCACATCGAAAACCATCTCGTCCGCCAAGGGGGAGGCCGCTTCATTTGACCCTTCAGCCGCAGGCATGGAAGGATTGGTAGTGGTGATATCAAAATCCATCGTGCCTGCTTGCCCACTGTGAGAAGAATTTTTGTTGGCGGTAATATCAAAGTCCATTTCCGCACCTGGCGAAGCATGCCCCTTCCCGCCTGACATGGTCGATGTGCTTAAAAAGTCCTGCTCTGGTGATGACGTATATTTGGCTGTTGAAGTCCCCACATTCAAATCAAAATCGAGGGACGCTGCTGTGGGAGTATTTTTTGGCGCCACCACATCAAAAGCGGTCATTTGCATGGTCGCACTACGGGCATCTTCTATTGCTCCCCCACCGCTATACATAGGATTGTTCGGTTCCAGCTTGCGACCCATGGCGGCAGCTTGTTGCCATGCCTCGGCATCACCGGAATCCTGCAGCTGGCGCGCTATTGTCGTGAAAGAATTGGTATCCTTGCGATTAACATAAATTCCTAACAGCTTGAGCGATATCAGGTGATTATTCGGATTGAGTTGCAGCGCTTCTTTCAATATCGCTTCAGCTTGAACATCGCGGCCAAAATTGAGGAATAAATCCGCTTCACTAATAGGATCAACATCCTCAGATTGGGGAGGTGTAACAACTTGGGTGGCGGACAAGCGGGTAAAATCGCCGGTATCAGGAGAAGGAATGACCGGAGGAGCAATACGGCTACTAGTGGAACCGACATCAATAAAGTCCGTGGTTATTTCATCACGATTTTGTTTGGATTTTTTTCGCCGGGACACCAAAAAACCCAAGCCGCCCAACACCAGCAAGGCACCCGCGCCCGCCGCCAGATAAAGCGGTTCGTCCAGAATCTGATCCACCAGCGAGGGTTCTGATTTAACCGGTTTAGGTTTCGGGGGAGCTATCGGCGTGGGTTTGACCGCACTGGTCGCGGCCACTTCACTGGTCGCAGCTTTTGCGGGCACCACAGGTTGTGCCAATGTTGCTGCAGCCTCCGTCTTCAATTGAGCTTTTAACTGGGCAAGGCGCTGCATATCCTGCAGATTTTTTTCCAGCAGTGCAGTGCGTTGCTGTGCTTCTTTCGAGGCTTTGCTTTGAGCGACCGCATCTTCCTGAGCCGCATTTTTTTTGTCTTGCGCAGACATGGATTTGCCACCCACCCTAGTCCCCACACGGTCTTGAGGCGCTTCGCCCTTAGAGAGCTTCAAGACCTCCTTGGCGGATTCTTTAGCCACCGGAGCCACCTCAGTTACCGAACTGCCAATCTTGCCGGTAGCTACTTGTTGTGAGGATGCAGACGGATTACTAATTACCACCTTCGCCAGCTTTTGCCGGTATGCATTCCAGTCGGCGGTCTGGGCATGAATTTCCTTAATTGCCGCAGGCAGTGACACGCTGTTTAATTCTTGCTGGCTGGGCAAATGAAGAATTTTTCCAGCCTTAATGCGGTTCATATTTCGGCCATCAAATTGCTCAGTATTGGTGTGATACATGGCTACTAACATGCGCTCCACACTCATATCCGTCAGTTTGTATTGCTCTGCAATTTTGTACAGGGTGTCGCCGCGACGTACCGCCACCCATTCTTTATTATCCCGGACTACTGCGACTTCCGGAGTAGCCGCAGTAGGTGTAGTTGCCGTTTTTGCCGGCTCAACGGGAGCAATATTTTCGGATGGTGCAACAACTTCTGTCGGCGGCGCCTGCTGTTCCGGCGTGACGGCAGAAGCAGCTTGCTCCACAGCCATAGGGGCAGTTTCTTCCGCTATCGCTGGCGCCGATGGAGGGACTACTGCAGCGGAAGCCGCTGGTGCTTCTGGTGAGACAACCTGCCCTTCCGGTACGGCGGTTTGCCCCTCGGGCACCACTGTTCGCACTGGAGGTACTGCCTGTACTTCCGGTACGACGGCTTGCACTGGCGGTGGGGCAGGTTGTTCGGACACATATCCGGGAGGATCCAACAGAAATGTATATTCACGGGACAGCTTGCCGGAAGACCAACTCAACTCAATCAGCAAACTTACAAAAGGATCATTGACAGGCTGTGCACTGCTAGCCTTGATGTACGGCTTCCCGTCGGGGCGATTCTCAACCTGAAATTTGAACTTGTTATTATAAGGATATTCCAGTCCGGCACTCTTATAAGTTTCAGGTGAAGCCAGCCGAGCGACCAGGCTATCTTTCTCTGTTTTGCTGATTGCCACTAATTCTATGTCAGCCTTGAGTTGTTGCCCCAGCGCTGAAACCACATTTATTCCGCCCATTCCGACGGCGGAAACAGTAATCGACAACATCAAGCCAACCACACCGAAGAATGCCAGTATAACCAACCGTCTGGCAACCCTGCTGTGGTTGCCAAGCGGGAGAGCTGGTCGTTTCAGTTGGTTTACCATAACCAGCCATTTGCTTGTCATTAACCAGCGACTTGCCAGCGTTTCTGCGGGCTTAGTCGATTGGCTATGCGAAGCTAACCAGCGGCTTATGTCACCGTTTTTAGATGACTTAGCCGAATGGCTATGTAAAGCCTCTTGACAATCTAATGGAATGGCTAGGAGTTTCCTCAGTGATTTTCGCACGCGATCAACCCTCACCTTATTTATTAAAGAATAAAATAACATCATAGAGTTATCAGCACAAGCTAATAATATCCTTCGCATTATGTTTCAGCCGAAGTATTTCGCAATTAAAATTTCTGCAATCTGAATACTATTCAACGCGGCACCCTTGCGCACATTATCGCTGACCACCCACAAATTCAAGCCCATTGGATGTGAAATATCTTCGCGGATGCGCCCAACATAAGTTGCGTCATTTCCCGCAGCATCGACCGGGGTCGGATAGCCGCCCGGTTCGCGCTTGTCCATTAACACCACGCCCGGCGCCTTCTCCAGCAAAGCTCTGGCCTCGACGGCGGTAATCTTTTTGCGGGTTTCGATATGCACGGCTTCAGAGTGTCCGTAGAACACCGGCACACGCACTGCGGTAGGATTGACCACAATGGAGTCATCCTCCATGATCTTTTTGGTTTCCCACACCATTTTCATTTCTTCCTTGGTGTAGCCATTTTCCATGAACACATCAATCTGCGGCAGCACGTTAAAGGCGATACGCTTCGGATACACCTCGACTGCTACATCTTGCTGATTGAACAGTGCGCGGGTTTGCTCGGCCAGCTCGTCGATCGCCTCTTTACCGGTGCCGGATACCGCCTGATAGGTCGCCACATTAATGCGCGCGATGCCCACTGCATCATGGATAGGCTTGAGCGCCACCAACATTTGGATGGTCGAGCAATTCGGATTGGCGATGATGCCGCGATTCTTGTATTGCGCGATGGCGTGCGGATTTACCTCCGGTACCACCAAAGGGATATCGCGGTCGTAGCGGAAATGCGCAGTGTTATCGATCACTATGCAACCCGCTGCGGCGGCGAGCGGCGCGTATTTTTCCGAGACACTCCCACCTGCCGAGAATAGACCAATTTGCGCCTTGGAAAAATCGAAATCATCCACATCGATAACCGTCAGTTCCTCTCCTTTGAAGGTTACTGTGGAACCGGCCGAACGACTCGATGCCAGCGGATAGATATTGCGTACCGGAAACTTGCGCTGCTCAAGTATCGAAAGCATCGCCTCTCCCACCGCGCCGGTCGCGCCCAATATACATACGTCGTATTGCTTGCTCATCCTTTTTCTTTCTGAAAATAATTCTTACAGTGCTGCGACCACCGCATCACCCATCGCCGCCGTACCGATTTTCTGCATGCCAGCCTCGGCAATATCGGCAGTGCGCACACCCTGTTGCAGCGTTTTGCGCACTGCTGTTTCGATGCGTTGCGCGATGTCTTCCTGCGCGAAGGTGTAACGCATCATCATCGCTACCGACAAAATTGTCGCCAGCGGATTGGCAATATTTTTGCCGGCAATGTCCGGTGCGGAACCATGACAAGGCTCGTACAAACCCTTGTTGTTCGCATCCAGCGAGGCCGAGGGCAACATGCCGATAGAACCGGTCAGCATGGATGCTTCGTCCGATAAAATGTCGCCGAAAATATTGCCGGTCAAAATCACATCGAACTGCTTGGGTGCGCGCACCAGTTGCATCGCGGCATTATCCACATACATGTGCGAAAGTTCCACCTGTGGATATTCCTTGGCCACGTCCGTCACGATCTCGCGCCAGAACATGCTGGTATCCAGCACGTTGGCTTTGTCCACCGAACACAATATTTTATTGCGCTTCATCGCAATTTTAAAACCAACATGCGCCACGCGCCGAATCTCCGACTCGCTGTAATGCATGGTATCAAAACCCTGCCGTTCACCATTGGGAAGTTGGCGCATACCACGCGGCTGCCCGAAATAAATATCGCCGGTCAATTCGCGCAAAATCATGATATCCAAACCCGATACCAATTCCGGCTTCAGACTGGAAGCATTGACCAACTCGGGATACACCAATGCCGGACGCAGGTTGGCGAACAAACCCAAACCCTGGCGAATGCGCAACAGGCCTTGCTCCGGACGCATGGGCCTAGGCAGCGTATCGTATTGATAACCGCCCACTGCACCGAGCAGCACCGCGTCGGACGCAAGCGCCAGTTTTTCAGTCGCGGCCGGAAATGGATCGCCCGCCACGTCATAACCCACACCGCCAATATGCGCATACTCCATCTCGATCTTCAAGCCCTCGCGGCGCAATGCCTCCAGCACTTTCGCCGCCTGTGCCACGATCTCCGATCCAATACCATCACCGGGCAATACCGCAATTTTCATTTACATTTCCTGTCAGAATTACACATCAACTACGCGAACAACCACGGCTGCATCGCGCGATGCTTTGCCTCGTAACTCTTGATCTCATCTACATGCTGCAAGGTCAGGCCAATATCATCCAGGCCGTTCAATAAACAATGTTTACGAAACACTTCGACATCAAATTTGAATACCTTTCCATCTGGGGCACAAATAGTCTGCTGCTCAAGGTCTATCATCAACCTATAGCCGCTGTTTGCCGACACCGCTTTGAACAACGCATCCACTTGTTCCGCAGATAGGCGAATCGGCAACAAGCCATTCTTGAAACAATTGTTAAAAAAAATGTCGGCAAAGCTGGTCGCGATAATGGCGCGAAATCCATAATCTTCCAATGCCCAGGGTGCGTGTTCACGTGATGAGCCGCAACCGAAATTTTCGCGCGTCAGTAAAATCTGCGCACCTTGATAGCGCGGCTGATTGAGCACGAAATCGGGATTGAGTGGCCGCGTGGAATTATCCCTGCCCGGCTCGCCGTGGTCGAGATAACGCCATTCATCGAACAAATTCGGGCCGAAACCGGAACGCTTGATCGACTTTAAAAACTGCTTGGGGATGATCGCGTCGGTATCGACGTTAGCTCTATCCAGCGGCGCGACCAGCCCATTCAGTACAGTAAATTTTTGCACTTTTATTTAGCCACCTTATCCACTTTTTCGCCTGCTTTTTTCAGCCCACGACCCACCCATTTGCCACCCTTCTTGACCCCTTTAACCGCAGCCTTACCTCCCTTATCAATGCCTCGGGCCGCGGCGTGACCGCCTTTCTTAATTCCATTCCCGGCACGATCAACAACGCTTTCATCAGCCCATACATTGCTACCAACAAGAAAACCTACCACCCATAAAATCGCCATCTTTTTCATATCCATTCCTTTCATAATTTACTGGTATCAACAAAATGCCCAGCGATGGCCGCAGCCGCAGCCATTTCCGGACTTACCAGGTGGGTACGCCCACCCTGCCCCTGCCGCCCTTCAAAATTGCGGTTGGAAGTCGATGCACAGCGTTCGCCCGGCAAGAGTTTATCGTCATTCATCGCTAAACACATTGAGCAACCCGGCTCGCGCCATTCAAACCCTGCTGCGATAAATATCTTGTCCAGACCTTCCAGCTCGGCCTGCCGCTTCACCAGGCCGGAGCCCGGCACCACCATCGCCAACTTCACATTCCCTGCAACATGCTTGCCGCGCGCGATCACGGCTGCAGCACGTAAATCCTCAATGCGTGAATTGGTGCAGGAGCCGATGAATACCTTGTCGATATTGATTTCCGCAATCGGGGTATTCGCCGTCAAGCCCATATATTTCAATGCGCGTTCGGCAGCATTTCGCTTACCCGCATCAGTCATGCTCGCCGGATCGGGCACGCGACCATCTACCGCGACCACCATTTCCGGCGACGTCCCCCAGGTCACCTGCGGCTTGATCTGCCCGGCATCCAGCTTGACGATTGCGTCGAATTGCGCGCCCTCATCGCTGTGCAAACTGTGCCAGTAAGCCACAGCCTTGTCCCACAACTCGCCGTGCGGCGCAAACGGACGACCCTGGAGATAATTGATAGTAGTGTCGTCCGCCGCGATCATGCCTGCACGCGCACCGGCTTCTATGGCCATATTGCACACTGTCATGCGGCCTTCCATCGAAAGGCCGCGTATCGTGCTGCCAGCAAACTCAATGGTATAGCCAGTGCCGCCCGCTGTACCGATCTGGCCAATCACCGCCAGTGCGATGTCCTTGGCAGTGACACCCCTACCCAACGCGCCCTCCACCAGCACCTGCATGGCCTTGGTTTTTTTCATCAACAAACATTGCGTCGCCATCACGTGCTCAACTTCGGAGGTTCCGATACCAAACGCCAGCGCAGCGAACGCGCCGTGCGTACTGGTATGCGAGTCGCCGCACACCACTGTCATACCCGGCAAGGTCGCGCCTTGTTCGGGGCCGATTACATGCACGATGCCCTGGCGCACATCGGACATTTTGAATTCGTTCACGCCAAACTCGGCGCAATTGCTATCCAGCGTCTCAATCTGCAAACGCGAAACCGGGTCGGCGATGCCCTGTGCGCGCCCGGTGGTAGGCACGTTATGATCCGCAACAGCAAGTATCGAAGCGGTACGCCACACTTTGCGCCCGGCCAGCTTCAATCCTTCAAAGGCCTGCGGGCTGGTTACTTCATGCACCAGATGGCGGTCGATATAAATCAACGCGGTGCCATCGGCTTCCTGCCGCACCACGTGAGCATTCCAAAGCTTGTCGTAAAGGGTTTGCGCTTTCATACTATTCGCTTGCTGAAGACTCGATTAATTTTGAAATTACCAATTTTTAGAGCTTAAGATTATGCCATAACAGCAACGCCATGGCTAAGCCTTCACGGGATGAGCGACAAATATCTAACGCAGAAACTGGAGATATTCATCGAGACATGCAGTTTGCCCTTAAAAAACCTAGACCATACTTCAACCACAAAGCCGTGCACCGACACGACGACGAGTACGGCTATGGCCTGCTGCCGTGTTGGCAAGATTGCGTGAGTTGCGTCTGAGCCACCCCAGCCTGGGGGCGGAGAAGTTGCAGATATTCCTGGCGGACTGGTGTGAGCCACGC
>JANYHX010000043.1 GCA_025362155.1 Gallionella sp.
CGACCAACATCGATGACCTGCTGGGCCCATCACCACAAAAACAACCCCTGGAGCAGAAGCCGGTTACCAGCTCGGCAGCCACTTTCGACATTGCTTCGATATCCGTGGAAAAATCGAGCTTCAGTTATGTTGATGAAGGCAGCGGCGCGCAATACACCATCAAGGATATGAATTTCAAGTCGGGGCGTATCGCTATTGGAGTGCCAAGCAAGATAGATTTATCGGCTCGCATACAGGCCAATCAGCCCAAACTGGATGTGAGCGCACAACTCAAGACTATGCTGACCTTCGATTTGGACAAGAAAAAATACCAATTGCAAGCTATGGAACTGCAGGCCGACGGCTCCGTGTTGGATATAAGCAGCTTAAAAGTAAAAGCCAGCGGCGATGCGAGTGCCGACCTGACCGCACAAGAATTCACCGCGAAAAAATTTGTACTGGAAGCAAGTGGTATGAAGGTTAAGGATAAATTTGATGTTGCGCTGGATGCGCCGTCATTGAACCTAAGCCAAGACAAATATTCCGGTGACAAGCTGACGGTGAATGCCAATCTGGATGGAGCTTTCGGCAATATCGTCGCCAGCCTGACACTGCCCGGTGTGGAAGGCAACGCGCAATCGTTCAAGGTCAGCGCATTGAGTTTGGACATGGATATGAAACAGCCTGAGCAGACTTTTAAAGTTAAACTCAGCTCGCCGCTGTCGGGGAATATCAAAACGCAACAATTCAATTTGAGTAACCTCAGCGTGGCGGTGACTGCAACCGGTGACAAGCTGCCGAATAAATCAGTGAGCAGCGAGATGAAGGGCAGCGTTCAGGTAGATGCCCAGCAGAAAAGCGTGCAGGCAAATCTCGCCGGCGGCTTGCTGCAAAGCCAGATCAAGGCCAAAGTGGGCGTGCAAGGTTTTACCGATCCCGCGATCAAGTTCGATGTGGAACTGGATCAGTTCGATGCCGATTTGTATTTGCCGAAAAAATCCACCGATACAGCTACCTCGGCTGCGCCTAAATCAAAAGAACCGGAGCAACCGCTGGACCTGTCCGCATTACGTACACTCAATCTGGATGGCAGCCTGCGCATCGGCGCGCTGAAATTGATGAACGTGAAAACCACGCAATTGCGCATGGATGTGAATGCGCTTCATGGGCTGGTGAATATCAATCCGCTGTCTGCGAAACTATATCAGGGCAGCATGAACGGCAGCATGAGTGTGAATGCGCAAACCACTCCCAGCATCGCCATTATTCAGAATCTAAACGGCGTGAATGTCGCGCCGCTGGCGAAAGATGTTGCCAATATTGAAATGCTGGAAGGCAAGGGCAACATTGGCGTGAACCTTATCATGCACGGCAATACCATCAGCGCGATGAAAAAAGCAGTCAATGGTAACTTCTCATTGAACCTCGCCGATGGCGCGATCAAAGGCATCGACATCGACAAGCAGCTGCGCCTGGCACAATCCCTGTTAAACAAGGGTGGCGCAGGCAGCGAAACGCAAGCTGCCAACAAGGACGAGAAGACCACTTTCAAGGAATTCAAGGCGACGTTCAAAGTGACCAATGGGATTGCGCATAACGACGACCTGTCATTGAGATCGGAACTGATCCGCGTCAGTGGCGCAGGTGACATTAATATTGGCAACGACAGTATTGACTATATCGCCAAAGCTGCGATGGCCCAGACGGCGGAGGGACAAGGTGGCCTCGCGATACCGCTGCGTGTCAGCGGCCCCTACACCAATCTGAAATACACCTTGGATTATGGCGCGATGCTTCAAGATGCGGTCAAGCAGAAAATGGGCGCGAAGATCGAGTCCAAAAAAGAAGAATTAAAAAACCAGTTGCAGGATAAGTTGAAAGATTTGTTTAAGTAATTGGCGACCACACTGCCTCATGAATGCATAGCTTCTCGTCCCGCCTGATCGCCTGGCAGCGCACCCATGGTCGCCACCATCTGCCGTGGCAAGGGGCAGATGCGTATCACGTGTGGTTGTCCGAGATCATGCTGCAACAAACGCAGGTCGCCACTGTCATTCCCTATTACCAGCGTTTCATCGCAGCGTTTCCAACCATCGCTGCACTCTCCGTCGCAACTGAAGAACAGGTGCTCGCGCACTGGAGCGGTCTTGGCTACTACGCGCGTGGCCGCAACCTGCATAAAGCCGCGCAAATCATCGTAAAAAAACATCGCGCCGAATTCCCGCGCGAATATGAACAGATACTCGAACTCCCCGGCATCGGTCGCTCCACCGCCGCGGCGATTTGCGCACTGGCCTACCACGAACGCCGTGCAATACTGGATGGCAACGTCAAGCGCGTGCTGGCGCGCTACTGCGGCATCAGCGGGTCACCAAGCCAAAAAACAGTGGAAGCGAAACTCTGGCAACAGGCAGAGAACTTGCTCCCTGATAAAACAACTAGCCATTCGACTAAGTCCGCAAGCGGGCAAGTCGCGGGGTTTTTACCC
>JANYHX010000058.1 GCA_025362155.1 Gallionella sp.
ATAGGTATCGTCTATCAAGCTGGCTCCATGCAATGCGCTTTTGCGTTGCAAACGTCCCGCCACTCCATTGAATTTTTCCAGACCGACCACGATTTTTTCCAGCGGGATACTTAACGCGATTGCTGCTGCAGTCGCAGCCAGCGCATTACGCGCGTTATGCTCACCTGGCACCTGTAGCAGCGCGGTAAAGTTTCCCTGGGGGGTGCGTGTTTCAAGCTGCAAACCCTCATTGCGCGGCTGCCAGGTGGCGCTTACGTCCGCCTGCGGATCCAGACCAAACTCGAGCAACTGATGTGCGCCCGCGAGTGCGCGCCAAAGGGAGACATAGGCGTCATCTGCATTCATCACTGCGGTGCCATGATGCTGCAGCCCGGAAAATATCTCGCCCTTGGCACGCGCCACCGCTTCCACCGAACCGAGTCCCTCGAGATGCGCGCCGCTGGCGTTGTTAATCAATGCGACATCGGGTGCGGCAATCCCTGTCAGATAATCAATTTCGCCAGCATGGTTCATCCCCATTTCGATCACGGCATAACGATGGGCTGCAGTTAATTGCAGCAGCGTCAGTGGCACGCCAATATCGTTGTTTAAATTCCCCTGGGTGGCGAGCACGGCCTCTGCGCTTCCGGCCGCTTCACGCAAAATACTGGCGAGCATTTCCTTCACCGTCGTCTTGCCATTGCTGCCGGTAATTGCCACCAGCGAAACAGCGAACTGTCTGCGCCAGTAAGCAGCCAGCTGTCCCAACGCAAGGCGGGTATCTTCAACGATCACAAGAGAAGATGAAAAATTCGAGAGTGGGGGATGCGCTTTATAACTATCGGCATTTACTAATAACGCCGCCGCACCGCGCTGCGCCGCCTGCGCGATAAACTCATAGCCATCGAAGTGCTCGCCGCGCAATGCCACGAACAACTCATCCGCTGAAATTTTGCGACTGTCCGTGGATACTGATTTGAAAGGGGCATCGCTACCGAGCAGTTTTCCACTGGTGGTTTGTGCTGCCTGCGATAGCAGCATCATGCGCATACTCCAGCATGATGATGCAATTGTAATGCCTGCCGCGCGACCTGCACATCGCTGAACGGATGCTTAACGCCATTAATCTCCTGATAATCTTCGTGGCCTTTGCCCGCGATCAACACCGTATCACTTTGCCGCGCCAGCCCAATGGCAGCTTGAATTGCGGCGGCGCGATCTACTATGATTTCGTGATTGTTTGCTTTCATGCCGCTGACAATTTCCGCGATGATGTCGCGCGGATTCTCAGTGCGCGGATTGTCCGAAGTGACGATGCAAAAACCGGAAAATTTTTCCGCAATCAAGCCCATCATGGGACGTTTGCCGCGATCCCGGTCTCCGCCGCAACCGAATACACACAGCACCCTTCCGCCTGCGGCAGCGCTGACTTCGCGCAATGCCACCAGCACCTTTTCCAACGCGTCCGGGGTGTGGGCGTAATCTACAATCACCGTAGGTTGTTGCGCGCAACCCAAACGTTGCATGCGCCCGGCGACCGGCTGGGCTTTACTTAACGACTGCACTGCATCGCGCAAACCCACATTACTCACCAGTAATACCGCCAATGCACCCAACAGATTTGCCGCATTGAATCGCCCCACCAGCGCGCTATTCAGCTCTGCCGCGCCCCAGCTGGAATGCACCGCCAGCCGCGAGCCCTGCCCGCTCATTTCCAGCAAATTTCCATAAACCATACGCAGACCAAGTCGCTCGGCGAGTTTCAGCGCGGTATCAGTAAGGCCATATCCGATGATTTCCACACTGCCCTGCTGCGGGAGGGTGGACGCGGGGTCCCCTTGCAGTGCTTGTTGCAGGGATAATTCCCGAGCCAACTCCACGCCAAACTCATCATCAAGATTTAGCACTACATACTTAAGCTGCTGCCATTCAAATAGCTTGCGCTTGGCCGCCGCATATCTTTGCATGTCGCCGTGATAATCGAGATGATCACGGCTCAAATTGGTCAGCATGGCCACATCAAAACGTACCGCATTCACGCGCCCCTGAGACAGTGCGTGAGAAGACACTTCCATCGCCAGCGCTTGCGCGCCATCCCGCACATAGTCAGCCAGCAAGCCATGCACGTGAATAGCATCTGGTGTGGTGTTTGCGCTGATTTGCAACGCACCCTCAAAGCCATTGCCCAATGTGCCGATCAGTGCACACTTCTTTTTAGCCTCATTCAGGGCATGAGCGATCCAGTGACTGGTCGAGGTCTTCCCATTGGTTCCGGTAATACCCACTACCCATAGATTTTCCGAGGGGGTGCCATATACGGCGTCAGCCAGCCATCCCGCCTTGTGGCGCAAGTCCGCCACGGCTAAATGGGGCACTTGCCAGGCATCGTTCCAAATGAAATGCTGTGCTTCCCATGGCTGCCCGGACATAACCTGGCGCTTGGTTGTTGTTTGGCTACTGGGCGGAATGGCAGGTGGTTTAACCAAATGCTTTTCGTAAATCACCGCATTTGCACCCCGTGCGATTGCGGACGCGATGAACTGTCGCCCATCATTTTTTTCGCCTGGATAAGCGACAAACGTATCGCCACGCTTAACCTCACGACTATCCGTCACCAAACGTGTTACCGGAACATTGAGTGCCGCCAGTTGATCAATGGCCCATTGCTGTAGGGAAGGACTCACACCTCCTCCTTGACAATATCCGCAGGCGGCGCGATGACATTATCCAGCGGTGCATCGTTCGGCACATTGAGCGCATGCAATGCCGCGCCTGTTACCTTGCTGAACACCGGTGCGGCAACTTCGCCTCCGTAATACTCGGCGCCCGCGGGATCATCTATCATCACTGCCACCACCAGACGCGGGTTTGAAGCTGGCGCAAATCCCACAAAAGAAGCGACATAGCGATTGACGTAGTGGCCATCCTCCAGCTTATGCGCAGTGCCGGTCTTGCCCGCCACGCGATACCCGGCCACTTGCGCCAGCGGGGCTGTGCCACCGGGGCCTGTCACCATTTCCAGCATGACACGCACTGCACGCACGGTATGATCAGAAAATATTTTTCTGCCCACCACCGCAGCTTCTCCTGCAATTTGTGCATCCAGTTTCAGCAGCGAAATCGGCTTCAATTCCCCATCGTTGGCGAAAATGGTATAGGCCCGCGCCAGCTGCAACAGATTCACCGAAATACCATGACCGTAAGCCATGGTGGCCTGTTCGATAGGCCGCCAGGTTTTGGGGTCGCGTAATTTTCCCGCTGCTTCACCGGGAAAATTGCTCCCGGTTTGTGCTCCGAATCCGCTATTTGCCAAGCCTTGCCACATCATTTCAGATTTCATCATCAAGGCTATTTTGGCCGCACCAACATTGCTGGATTTTTGAATGACCTGCGCTACCGTCAACATAGCCTCTGGATGGGCATCGTGAATTTTCCTGTTGTTCACCTTCCATACGCCATGTTCTGTATTGATGAGAGTGTCAGGATTTACTTTCCCCGCCTCAATCGCAGTCGCTACTGTGAAGGGTTTCAGCGTCGAGCCGGGTTCAAATAAATCGGTAACAGCGCGGTTGCGCATCGCTTTGCTGCTAGTGTTATTGCGATTGTTGGGGTTGTAGCCGGGATAGTTGGCGAGCGCCAACACTTCGCCACTGCGTGCATCCAGCACCACGACCGCGCCCGCTTTGGCTCGATGTTGTTTGACCGCGCTTTCCAGTTCGCGATAAGCGATGTGTTGTAAATTGCTATCCAGGCTGAGCACCATATCGCTGCCCGGTTTGGACGGGTGAAGGCTACCGGCATCTTCAACGATGTAGCCATGGTTATCCTTGAGGACGCGCTGACTGCCAGGTTTTCCGGCTAACTGATCCTGCAAGGCCAGCTCCATGCCCTCCTGCCCGATGTCATCCTGCCCGGTAAAACCCAGCGTCTGCGCAGCCTCTTCACCTGCCGGATAATAGCGGCGGTATTCGCGCTGCAACGAAACTCCGGGCAGATTCAGGCTCACCACTTTTTCAACCTGATCGGGAGGCAGTAGCCGTTTGAGATAGACGAAGTCGCGCGAAGTATCGGACAGACGATTTTTCACTTCTTCAAGGTCCATGCCGAGTATTTGTGCCAGTTTTCTTACTTGACGCCGGTCAGCTTCCACATCCGCTGGGCTTGCCCACACTGATTCAACCGGCGTACTGACGGCAAGTGGTTCGCCGTTGCGATCAGTGATCATGCCACGATGTGCGCTGACTTCTATGACTCGGCTGTAGCGCGCGTTGCCCTTCTTTTGCAAAAAATCATTATGTATTCCTTGAAGATATACGCCACGCCCCAGTAACCCGACCAGCCCAGCCAGCAATAGCGCAAATAATAAGGTGGCGCGCCATCCCGGCAATTTCGCCGTGATGTCTGGAGGTGCGCTGGCTGCGTAATTCATGGTGGTAGTTTTGTTCCGTCAGAGTCTTTAATCCTCCGCCCCGAAGGGGAGGGGACGATCGCCCCCCTCTCCCTCTGCGGGAGAGGGTTGGGGTGAGGGTGGTTTTATCCGTATAAATTGAACTTGCCCATTCTTGGGCAATTGCATTTGCAGCTTTTGCACCGCAACTTGTTCTACTCGTGCCGGTGCAGCCCAAGTGCTTTGCTCAAGTTGCAACTGCCCCCACTCCACTTCCATCTGCTGCGCCTGCTCTTTTTCTTTTTGAAGCTCAATGAACAGCTTGCGCACCTTGTGTTGCGAAGTGACCACACTTAATGCGCATAACACCACGGCCATCAGCAACAAACCCTGATACGCCGGACTAAGCGCGGCTTTATCCATAACCCCTTTCTGTATACCGACAATTTTCGTTTTCATGTGCGCTCCATTCCAACCCTGCCGTTATGCAACATCGCTACGCTCCGCCACACGCATCACCGCGCTACGTGCACGCGGGTTGGCTTGCAGCTCTGCCTCACTCGCGCGTACTGCCTTGCCAATCAAATTCAATTTCCCATGCGGTATTTCGCGGGCGCGTATCGGCACGGTGCGCGGCAGCTTGTCGCCTTCGGCCATGTCACGCAGGTAATGCTTCACGATGCGGTCTTCCAGCGAATGAAAACTGATCACTACCAATCGTCCGCCGGACTTGAGATGCGTCACACACTCTGGCAAGACCCGCGCAAGCTCTTCGAGCTCCTGGTTGAGATAAATCCGTATAGCCTGAAAGGTACGTGTCGCCGGGTTTTGCCCTGCTTCACGAGTACGTACCGCTTTACTAACCAGCTCGACGAGTTGCCGCGTGGTGCGGATAGGTTCGATTGCGCGCGCCGCAACAATCGCTCTTGCAATCTGCTTAGCAAACCGTTCTTCGCCGTAATCACGTATCACCTCCCCTAGCAAACCTTCCTCCACCGTCGCCAGCCACTGCGCTGCGGTCATCCCGCTGCTGACATCCATGCGCATATCCAGCGGTGCATCAAAACGAAAACTGAAACCACGCGCCGCCTCATCCAGTTGCGGCGAAGACACGCCCAAGTCAAGCAGAATGCCGTCCACCTGCTCAACGCCCTGTTCACACAACACCGCTGCTATTTGTGCAAAACTACGATGCACCATCCTGAAGCGCGCATCGCGCCATTGTTTGCCTGCCGCTACTGCGGCGGGATCCTTATCCATTGCAATCAATTTGCCGCTTGGGCTGAGCCGCTCCAGGATGCGCGCACTGTGCCCGCCGCGTCCGAACGTGCCATCTACATAAATGCCATCCGGCTTTATTTCCAGTGCTGCAATCGCTTCATTCAGTAAGACGGTGGTGTGGGCTAAGCCCTCATGCATCAAGACCTCTGCACAGCGAGCGCATAACCAATGACTTGGTTGGCGTAGTTTGCCAACTTGGTCCGATGGCTAGCCGTTTCACCAGGAGTTGTGCAGAGGCTTTTCATAAAGAAAAACCTTCCAGTTCGGAAGGCAACTCACCTTCCATAAACGACAGCGCAGCTTCCTGCTGTGCCTGCCATTTGGTCTCGTCCCACAACTCGAATTTATTGCCCTGACCGACCAGCATCACATGCTTCTCAAGCGTTGCATAATTGCGTAAGGTGGGAGAGATCAACACACGCCCGGCGCCATCCATCTCCACATCTTCGGCATAACCGATCAGGCGACGTTGGAGAGCACGAATTTTTGGATTGAGCGCTGAAAGCTTGAGCAGCTTCTCGCGTATTGGTTGCCACTCGGGTTGCGGATAAACCAACAAACAGCCATCGGCATCCGCGGTCAGCACCAGATTGCCCGCGCAACTGCCGAGCAACATATCGCGATACCGCCCCGGTATCGCGAGCCTGCCTTTATTATCCAAATTAAGTTGTGCCGCTCCCTGAAACATCCCTTATCCCCACTTTTACCCACTTTTTACCACCCTGACCACTATATTGAAAAAAAACCCAATGGTCAAGCGAAAAGCCGAAATTACCTTTATAGGACAAAGGGTTAAGAACAGGAAGTTTTTAAATATTGAATATTATTTATAATTAACATGTTACATTAATAATTTAATGTAATTAATGATAACTATGTGGTAATTTGAGGCGGAAGAACACATCAAAGAGAGGGGTTTATTTAGAACGATTAGGTGTTCCAAATGCGGAATTTTTACTGAGGGTACGGCAAATTTTTGCGATTTGCGATCGGTATGATTTTTCTTTATTTTTGTGTGAAAACTTCCGCCAAAACCGACAGCGATTTACATTCGGCATAAAGCGGAATTTCTATTTTAAAAGTCGCGCCGGTAAAACATGGATTATCAATGATGCTTATTGTGCCATTGTGTGCATGAATACATTGCCGTGCATTGTATAAGCCGAGCCCGCTTACATTTTTCCAGAAATTATCAAGTCTCGGCTGTTTTTGAAATAACGTTTCTCGTTCGCTTATCGAAATGCCCAACCCCGTATCTGAAATTTTTATTATCAGAATCTGAGAGTCTTTAATTTCAGCACATATGGCAATCTTTCCTCCAATAGGCGTGTGGTGCAGGGCATTAGACAAAAGGTTGTTGAAGACGCATGTACGCAGGCTGCTTATGTCGCAAAATAAAACTGGAAAATCCTTCGGCGCAGAAATGGATATCTCGATATTCTTGGCCGCAGCTTCATATGAGAAAGTATCTCGAATATATTCCAACTCCTGCGGGAAACTAAATACCACCCCTAAGTTTACTTTTTTACAGCCTGAGTGGAATTTTCCAATAGTAACCAACTCCTTGATCAAGGGAGCTATACTCAAACTAGAGCAATGAATAAGTTGCACCAATTCTCGAACTTGATGATGATTTTTTGTATCGGGATTGTTAGTAATCTCCGACAAAGTCTGGGAGGCCAAAAGAATCGCATTGGTTAACGACTCGATTTCGTGACTGGCTAATGACAGAAATGATGTTGTAGCGGGTTCCAGTGACCGATTTGCTCCTGCTATCATGAGAATCCTTTTATTAAACTGCTATATGAATGCTAGACCCCCTTGCTTACACTAAGCTGAATAGAAATTAAGAATATGCGTGTTCTTGTCGTAGAAGATGATCCGGTACTGGCTGATGGCCTGCTTCATATTTTGCATCAGTCAAAATATGCTGTTACTCACGAAAGAAATGGCAAACGGGCCGATAGCTTGCTGGCTGTACAAGAATTTGATTTGGTAATTCTGGATATGGGGCTGCCGGATATGGATGGAACAGAAGTGCTGCGCCGTTTACGCCATCGTAAAAATAAAGTCCCTGTACTGATTCTGACTGCGCGCGATAAAGTGCAAGATTGCGTGCAGAGCCTGGATATGGGGGCTGACGATTATCTGACCAAGCCATTTGATTTACCTGAGTTGGAAGCGCGGGTAAGATCGTTAATCAGGCGCGGCCACTCCGCCGGAGGAGCACAATTACAGGTCGGCCCACTGTCCATGGATACTGTTGGTCAAAGGGTCACTTTAAATGGCAAACCTCTCGAGTTGTCAGCACGTGAGTTCAACGTGCTGGAAATATTAATGCTTCGTGTCGGCAGGGTCGTCAGCAAAGAGCAATTATGCCTGCAGCTTTCAGGCCTCGGTGAACTGGTGAGCAATAATGCCATTGAAGTATATATACATCGTTTACGTAAAAATCTTAAGCCAGGAGGCATTAAAATTCGCACCCTCCGCAGCTTGGGCTATTTGATGGAAAACAGTTAGCTTATTAGGCTAACATCCTGTCGCATAGGTAGATAGATCAAGGGAACAGCCAATTGAAGTTCGGTAGATGGAAGTAGCATCTCAATGGATCCCCCCGTGTTTGCAAGTTATTTCCATTCCATAAATTCTTGTAAAAATATTTTATGTTCTCGAAAACAGACACGGCTTTACATCAATTTCTGGTGATATTCATTCCCCTATCAATCCTGTCCATATTGGCCGCAGTGTATATTTTTGATCAAAATGTCGATGGTCAAAAAGATATCCTCAAAACTGATAGCTCAAT
Source organism: Gallionella sp. (assembly GCA_025362155.1). Classification (GTDB taxonomy): domain Bacteria; phylum Pseudomonadota; class Gammaproteobacteria; order Burkholderiales; family Gallionellaceae; genus Gallionella. The sequence goes on from JANYHX010000058.1 coordinate 8,454, forward strand.
AGATGTGGTCTCTAATCGCCGTTCAATTGAGCTTTCTCTCACAGGCAGTATTCGAAATGTAATGTATCTGGCCTTCGCTCCAGAAATAATTTTAGCCGCAAAAAGGGTGTCTGCCGACACAAATTTAAAGAAGCTTGCCACAAGTTATATGCGGTTTTTATTTTCGCATCCGCTGTTTTACAAGATAAGCTGGGTCGATAATCAGGGTAAGGAGTTATTGGTTGTTAAGAATATTGGGGGGCAGGTTAACCTCGTTAACAAAAATGAATTTGATAATCAAGGCAACCAATATTTTTTCAGGGAAAGCGTCAATCTGGAGGAAGGAGAGGTATTTGTGTCCCCTTTGGAACTTGAAGCTGAACATGGAAAAATTGTTGAGCCATATCTGCCGATAATTCGGATATCTACTCCAATTTTTGATGATGTGCAGCACCGGCATGGTATGTTGGTAATCAGTTTAAATGCCTTGGATTTATTATCTAAAATAAATTCGGATCTAACCCCTCCCGAATTAGAGTGCATGCTACTAAATAAGGAGGGGTATTGGTTAAAGAGTGATAATCCGGAAAATGAATGGGGTTTTGTTTTCAATCGGCCCAGTACATTATTTGCTAAATATCCGGCGGCATGGACGAAAATATCTACCTCCGAGAAGGGTCAGTTTGAAGATCAAAGTGGAATATGGAGTTTTGAAACCGTATACCCATTGAAGTTGCATATGAGCAAAATAGGAGAGGGGGCATTTCCGATTCGGACCAAAAATAATGTTGACGAATATTATTGGAAAGTGGTGTCCCATATTTCCAATAATCAAATTTGGGACATTCGTTTAAACGTACTAAAAACCATCACAATTGAATGGTTAGCTGTGCTGCTATTTCTGGTGCCGGGATCATGGTATTTCGCCAGAATTCGTTTGTCACAATTACAAGCTCGAAAAGATTTGGACGCGGCCAAGATAACGCACGAAACCCAGATGGCTACACGCGATGTGGAAGCACGTAGATATGCGATTCTTAATGCCGTGGCGGACGGCATCATCACATTCGATTCCACAGGTATGATTGATGAATTTGCTGCTAATGCCGCAAGTGTCTTTGGCTATACCCCCGATGAAGTGGTTGGGAAAAATATCAGCATATTAATACCCAAAGGTAACGCTGGATTGATAAAAAGGCAGGGTGGAAATTTGCGCATAAATAATGGTGCGAACTCCATAGAAAATACTCAAGTTATCGAAGGGCGGCGTAAAGATGGCACCATCTTTCCTATGGAGATGGCGATAAGCGAGATGCAATTGGGCGAGCGAAGTTTTTACACCTGTATGGTGCGGGATATTTCCAAACAAGTGAAAAAACAGCAAGAACTGGTAGCTTCGAAACGAGAAGCTGATACAGCTAATATGGCCAAAAGCCAATTCCTTGCCAACATGAGTCATGAAATCCGGACGCCGATGAATTCGATCATAGGCTTTTCACACCTGTGCCTGCAAACCAGATTAAATGAAGCTCAACGTGACTATCTTGAAAAAGTTTATTCTTCCGCAAATTCTTTGCTGGATATCATCAATGACACGCTGGATTATTCCAAGATCGATTCTGGCAAGTTGGAGCTGGAAAAATCTCCTTTCAATCTCAACGAGTTGTTAAATAACGTCTCCTTCAACATAGGCCTCCGTGCAGAAGAAAAACGTCTTGAGTTCATAATAGACAACGGAATAGATATCCCACAATCTTTGGTTGGTGATTCGCTGCGCTTGGGGCAAATACTGAGTAATCTTGCCGGTAACGCGGTGAAGTTTACCGAAACAGGCGAAGTTGCAATTAAAGTTGAAAAACTAAGTACATCACAAAATAAAGTTGTATTAGGCTTTTCGGTGAGCGATACCGGCATCGGTATGTCGCGTGAACAACTGAGCAAGCTGTTTTCAGCCTTCTCTCAAGCAGATCTATCTACTACGCGAAAATATGGTGGAACAGGGCTGGGATTAGCTATATCCAAGCGTCTCGTTGAGTTGATGGAAGGGCAGATAGAAGTTGAAAGTCAACCGGGCAAGGGAAGTCTGTTTACATTCGTGCTCTCTTTCAACTTCTTGCCGGACGAAGCGCCCGCGATAACCCATCTTGACGATCTCAAAATACTATTGATGAATAGTAATGAAAGTGCGTGCCGATTGATGAAAGCTTATTTTGTATCTTTCGGTGCTCAGGTAGTGGTGGTGCATGAAAGTGCCGTAGGAATAGCTGCAATCCAGAATGCCGAAGAGATGGGTGAACCATTCGACATCGTGACATTCGATACGAATATGCGTGACATAAACAAGTTTGAGGTAGTTAAACGTATCAGGCAGGAATTGCCTTTACAAAAGCGGCCGCGGGTTATTTATTTTACCGAAAACAAACATGCTCAGATGATTTCTGGATCGGAGAACACAAATTTTATAGATGTGGTGGTCCACAAACCAGTCACGGCCTTTGGCCTGAGCGAAGCGATCAAGGCGAATGATTCAATCAGAAATTATGTGCCTTCGATGGCATTACCTGGAACCTCAACTCCGGGCTTGTCCGGGTTGCATGTATTGCTGGTAGAGGACAATCAGTTCAATCAACTGCTTGCGAAAACATTATTGACCCGTGCCGGGATAAAAGTCAGTATTGCGTGCAACGGAATTGAAGCAATCAGAGCTGTACATCTTAAACGCTTCGATGCTGTACTGATGGATATCCAGATGCCCGAAATGGACGGCACGGAAGCGACACGCAAAATAAGGGAGGAATTCACCCAAGTAGAATTACCCATTATTGCAATGACAGCTAATGCAATGCGGGGTGACCGCGAACGTTATATTGCCAGCGGCATGAACGACTATATTTCCAAACCAATACATTATGAAGTGCTATACAACACGCTTATTCGCTGCACTGATCGCAATGTGGTGACCATGAAGCAAAACGCTGGCAGTGCTCCTTCGGTTAAAACGAAAACATTTTTCGAGACTGATATAGCCATCGCCCGTGTGGGCAGCAAAGAAATTTTTCTGAGCATGCTGGGCAAATTCATTCCAAACTATGAGCTAGCAGTGCAATCCATAGGCAACGCACTGAATACCGCAGACTGGGAACTGGCAAAACGTTCCGCGCATACATTAAAAGGGGCTGCTTCAACTGTGGGGGCTACAGCGCTATCAGAATATGCCAGCCAACTGGAAGGTGCCATTGCTGCAAATGAAACAGGAAAATATCCGGGATTGCTTGCAAACATTGAGGTGGAACTATCCAGAGCAATCAACTTGATCCATGCTTATCTGGAAGCAAACTCTATATAAGGCGGCGATCAATCTTCTTCTTTAATTTCGAGTCGGCGCCAGGTGTCCTAATGCGTCCAGTAATGGACTGAGAAATTTTTCGTAGGGCCGCCAGCGCTCCACCGAAGAGTTGTAGATTGCTTGGCGCACTTGAGCCTTGCTGGCAGTGCCGATCAAGCGTTTGTTTTTATAGAAATCTAGGCATGCATCGTTCCAATCCAGTCCGCAAAAATTAATTATGCGTCGCGATTGGGTTTCCTGCTCCGCAACAATATTTTCATATTGCACATCCAAAAAAGATCCGGCGGGCAACACATTGCGCCAATGCTCCATCAGCCTCGCATAGTCAGCATAATATTTCCCCAGTTCCAACAAATCGTATGTGTGCTCCTGATTGTTGCTGAACAGCTGCATAAAGCAGGAAAGGCAAGTATCTATCGGATTACGGTTGACGTGGATGATCTTCGCATTTGGCAGCATCAGGTGTATCAGGCCGATGGCAAGAAAGTTTGCCGGCATTTTGTCGGTGATGTGCCTTGAGTCCGGCGCGCGCGCTTGCAGTCCGGCGATATACTGGGTGCCACGCTTGGTAAGGTCAGCCTGGTCGAGTGCAGTAACATTGTTAGGAAAACCTGCATCTGTTCCCGCAACCTCGCGTTGCGCAATTGCCATGAAGCCAGGTAATTCCCCCGCACCATATACTTCGGGATGGCTGGCAATGATCTGTTCAACCAGCGTGGTACCGGAGCGCGGCATACCCAACACAAAAATTGGCACGGAAGACAGGTCGCCGGCACCCTTTAAATGCGCCATTGTGTCTGGAGTAAAAATCCGCATGATATCGTTGAACTGTTGTGATGTTTGGTACGCGTCATACTTGAACGTAGCCCGCTTCAATTTACATCCTTCCAGAAAATGTGGAAAAGCACGATCATAATCGCCGATGTCATCAAAGCTTTTGCCTAGCGCAAAATGCAGGTAAATCGCTTTCTTGAGTGGCATAGGAGATGCGCTGCGACGTGCCATTTCATCTGCCGCCACCAGCGCAACAAAATTTTCATCTCCAGGTTTCACTTTACGAACTTGCGCCAACAGCAAGCGTACTTCTAAATCATCCGGCTTGATTGCGAGCGCCTTTTGGAATAAGTCTTCAGCCTCTGCTATCTCACCACGCGCCAAATATAGCTGTCCCATGCCAAGCAGAGCTTCACTGCAAGCAGGATCAATCTCCAGCGCACGGCGGTATCTCTCCAACTCTTCATCGTGTTGCCCAAGTTCTCGCAACACAACACCCAGGTTACTGTGCGCTTTCGCGAAATCCGGTTTGATGTCCAACGCATTACGATAACAGCTCATTGCAGCCTCAAATTGACCAAGTTCTTTCAAGGCGCCGCCCAAATTGTTATGCACTTCGGCGAAATCTGGTCTGATCTGTAACGCGCGGTGGTAACTTGCAATCGCTTCATCAAGCAGGCCAAGGTCTTGCAAGACAACACCCAGATTGTTGTGAGCTTCAGCAAAATTTGGCCTAATCTGTAGGGCCCGGCGGCCACTTTGCATTGCAGCTTCCAATTGTCCGCAGGCTCGCTGTACGGCGGCAAGATTGCCATGGGCTTCCGCATCATTAGGCAGAAGCTCCGCGGCTTTTTGCATGGCAGGCAGAGCGTCTTTGCCCTGCATTTGAAGCGACAGTCCGAATAGTTTCCAAACAACCCCGGCATCTGGGTATAGCTTCAGAAGAGAACGCGCCCAGCTTTCCAGATCCGCATAACGAGCGGTATTGAACAAGGCCCCAAGCAGATTTAATTCATCCGCTGTCGGAGCTGAAGAATGGGGTGGGTGGAATTCAGCTTTTCCCCCGCAACAGTTCTTGTATTTTTTTCCGCTACCACAACTACAGGGGTCATTTCGTCCAAGCTTCATGGTTGCCATCATTCCTGTTTTCAATCTTTGTTCCCACCTCATATCCCCCACGCTGCATAAAAATGTATAGCAAAGCGATCCTGCAATTGAAGGTGAAGCTGGCCGATAAGCCGGGTTCTGTCGTGGACAGTCATTCCTCTAGGCGTTTCGTTACCTGACGCTCAAGCAATCTACCCGCTGACGACGCGAGCAACGTCATAGTCAGCCTATTTGATCTTGCTCCGAATGGAGTTTACCGTGCCGTCCGTGTTACCACGTCCGCGGTGGGCTCTTACCCCGCCATTTCAACCTTACCTGATCCGCTTGCGCGGCCATCGGCGGTGTATTTTCTGTGGCACTGTTCATCACCTCACGGTGTCCGGTCGTTAACCGGCATTCTGCTCTGTGGAGCCCGGACTTTCCTCTCCGCACTTGCGTGCGCAGCGACTGTCTAGCCAGCTTCATGGAGAGTTTAACATCATAATTAACGCCAATATTGATCGATCCAGTCTCGGGCCTTCGAAATATCGCACGTGTTACCGATTTCATTCATACGCGGAATCTTATTGACCGCATCCATGGGGATGGATTCATCCGGCGCAAAAATTACCTGGAGGCGCTGGTAACGTTCGCCCAATATCTGCCGGGCTTGATAATCAGAGATTCCTGCCACGCCATCAGACAATATATTCAACAGTGGTTTGACCCACTGAGCATAACCCCAGTCTAGATTGTTACCCTTTATGTAGGCAAGGCTGACGCCGGTCCCTACGGACAACAATACTATCTCGTCAATTTGCGCACGTTCAGATTTTGCATTGGATTGGGAAATTGCCTGAGCAACCGCCACCAGACTAGGGTTATTGGCAAATACTCCGCCATCAATATAACCATCCGCCACAGGAAAATAGGTCGGTGCTGCACAGGTATAAAGCGCCACATCTGCCGCCAAGCTTTCTGCATCCGAATCGCTGCCTGGATAGTTATGGAAAATTTTTGGCTTCCAGGTTCGTTTCGTATCATCGACCGCTTCGTTATCCAGATCAAAAGTTGGGATGGTCACTTTCTTTTTGAGATCACCCAATTTCATGCTACCGAATATATTCCGGAGTTCCTTTTTCAGAACCTTGTTGGAATAATCCGCGCCTATCATTTTGCCGAGGTCCCGTATGTCGTCCCAAATACTGTCATCGAATATTCTGGGGCCCGCATTGATATATAAATCGCAGATGTCCTGCGAGGTTTTACCGGCAGCCAGTCCCAACGCAAGGATTCCCCCGGTCGATGTGCCCGCAAATAAATCGACATCATCCAGCCATCCTTTGATTTTCGGGTCATCGTTCAAACGTTGCAGGATGCGTGCCGTAATCAAACCCCGCAAGCCGCCCCCGTCAAGAGACAAAATTCTGCACTTGGCCACAATTTCTCCTCGTGAAATTAACAGCCCTATGCGACTGACACTCCCGCCAGCTGTGCCTGCTCATCGGCGAAATAACTGCTGCGCACCATCGGCCCGCAGGCCGCGTGGCTGAAGCCCATTTCTTTTGCGGCCTGTTCGAACATCGTGAAGGTTTCCAGCGGCGCATAGCGCAGCACAGGCAGATGCCCATCGGAAGGTTGCAGGTATTGGCCGATGGTGAGCATGTTCACATCATGCGCGCGCAGATCGTGCATCACCTCGAGTACTTCTTCGTCGGTTTCGCCCAAGCCCAGCATCAGGCCAGACTTGGTCGGGATATGCGGGAAGCGCGCCTTGAAATCCTTGAGCAGCTTCAGCGAGTGCGCATAGTCCGCACCGGGACGCGCCAGCTTATAAAGACGCGGCACAGTTTCCAAATTGTGGTTCAGCACGTCGGGCAGGCTACCGGAAAGCGCCTCCAGCGCCTCTTGCAGACGGCCCCGAAAATCCGGCACCAGAATTTCCAGACGTGTCGCGGGCGAACTGGCACGGATTGCATTCAGGCAATCGGCAAAATGCTGCGCACCGCCGTCGCGCAAATCGTCCCGGTCCACGCTGGTGATGACCACGTATTTCAGTTTGAGCAGACCGATGGAGTGCGCCAGATTTTTCGGCTCATTCACATCGGGCGGCAACGGCTTACCGTGCGCCACGTCGCAAAACGGACAGCGCCGCGTGCACAAGTCGCCGAGGATCATAAATGTCGCCGTGCCCTTGCCAAAGCACTCGCCGATGTTCGGACAAGACGCTTCTTCGCACACCGTGTGCAGATTGTGTTCGCGCAATATTCGCTTCACGTCGTGATAGCCCTGCCCACTGCCGGACTTCACGCGTATCCATTCCGGTTTGCGCA
>JANYHX010000074.1 GCA_025362155.1 Gallionella sp.
GGTGAAGACGGGATCCGAAAATATTTCGCGACAGGTTCGACAGTAGCGGGAGGCAAACTAGATGGTCAAATCACGCCACTGAATTCATATGGGGGAACTATAGCATCAACCAATACGAGTGATTTGCCGGGGACGGCCACCACGGATGCGAGCGGCTTGGCAACTTTTAACTTGACCTATACCAAGTCCAGCGCAAACTGGATAATATCCAGAATACATGCCACTGCGGTGGTGCAGGGATCGCCTGCAGTAGGTCAGCTAGATTTTCGATTACTTGCTTCTGCAGCGGATGTCACCCCTTGTGTGTTACCACCATCACCTTTTAAATTTTAGCATCCATAACCTGAATCGATGTTGCAAAGCCCGGCTTAGCCGGGCTTTTGCTTTTTATCGTTTACAATGTGGAGCATGCAAATCAACCCAGAAAACCCAGATACGAGTAACCACTCAGGCATTAGCCGCAAGTTATCATCGGGTAATCTAATATTAGTGGGCATGATGGGTTCCGGCAAAACCACGATGGGACGCCATCTTGCAAAGCATTTGGGCAAGGTTTTTGTGGATAGCGATGAGGAAATTACCAAGCGCACCGGTGTGACCATTCCGCATATATTTGATGTCGAAGGTGAGCCCGGTTTTCGCTTGCGCGAGTCTGCAGCAATTCGCAATTTGGTCGAGCGCGATAATATGGTTCTGGCAACCGGGGGAGGTGTAGTGCTGGACGAACAGAGCCGGAGCCTGTTGCGCCAGAATGGCATCGTCATTTACCTGAAAGCCCGCGAGCACGATTTATGGCAACGCACCCGGCATGATCGCAACCGTCCCTTGTTGCAGACCGGCAATCCACACGCTCGGTTGACAGAGTTATTTCAACAGCGCGATCCGCTTTATCAACAAGTAGCTGATATCGTTGCGCAGAGCGGAAGACAGAGTGTGCATGTGTTGATGATGCAGCTGGTGGAAAAGATAGATGCATTCACAAAAGCTTCGAATATTTGAACTGCCAACAAATATGCAAACTTTGACAGTAGGATTAGGCGAACGCAGTTATCCCATACGCATAGGCAACGGTCTGCTCGATCAAGTGGCGCTGTTGCAGTCCGTCGTGCCGCGTAAACGGGTAGCCATCGTTTCCAATACCACGGTGGCCCCACTGTACCTGGAAAAGTTACAGCGTACTTTGCAGAGCGTCGGCATCAGCAGCGTGACCATCATTTTGCCGGACGGGGAAGCGTATAAAAACTCTGACACACTGAATTTGATTTACGATGCGTTGCTGAGCAATCGTTGCGAGCGCAGCACGCCGCTGATTGCGCTGGGCGGCGGCGTGATCGGGGATATGACGGGTTATGCCGCCGCGACTTATCTGCGCGGTGTGCCATTCATCCAGATCCCCACTACGCTGCTGGCGCAGGTGGATTCCTCGGTAGGCGGCAAGACTGGTATCAACCATCCGCTCGGCAAAAATATGATAGGCGCATTTTACCAGCCGCAACTGGTGCTGGCTGATATCGATACCCTCAACACTTTGCCGAATAACGAACTGGCGGCCGGATTAGCTGAGGTCATCAAATATGGCTTGATCCGCGATCTGCCGTTTCTCGAATGGCTGGAACACAACATGGACAAGTTGTTGGCACGCGATACAGGTGCACTGCAATATGCCATCGCGCGCAGTTGTAAAAACAAGGCTGAAGTTGTCGCGGCAGATGAGCGTGAAAGTGGTGAGCGCGCTTTGCTTAATTTGGGGCATACATTCGGACATGCAATTGAGTCCGGGGTAGGGTATGGTAATTGGTTGCATGGCGAAGGAGTTGCAGCAGGCACTATTATGGCGGCAGATTTATCGCAGCGCCTGGGTTGGATTAGTGAGCAAGACGTAGTGCGTATCCGTAAGCTATTCGAACGTGCCGGATTGCCAGTGACCGCTCCCGATTTGGGAGTAGATAAATATCTTGAGTTAATGGGTCTGGATAAAAAAGTGGAAGGCGGCAAAATGCGCTTTGTG
>JANYHX010000092.1 GCA_025362155.1 Gallionella sp.
GATCAAATGATGCGCCAGCGTAAAACCCGCCGGACCCATGCCCGCAATCAATACCCGGCGTCCGCTCGGTGCTTTGGGGTAAGGCCGACTTAAATTCAAAGGATTCCAGCGCGTCAGCAGGCTATAAATTTCAAATCCCCAGGGCAACTCGAGCACGTCTTTAAGCGTGCGTGTCTCGGACTGTGGAATATCCACTGGGTCTTTCTTTTGATAAATGCAAGACTTCATGCAATCGTTGCAGATGCGATGCCCGGTTGCCGCCACCATCGGGTTGTCTACGGCAATGATGGCCAGCGCACCCAGCGCATGTCCCTGTGCTTTGACTTTATGGAATTCGGAAATTTTTTCCTCCAGCGGGCAACCAGCCAGTTTCACCCCAAAAATATTTTTCTGGTAGGCCGCATCCCCACCGTCGGCGGGCGGTTTTTCCTTAAGGCCCTGGGAGCAGGAATCCTTGGCTTGTTCGTGACACCAGATGCAGTAATTCGCCTGATCAAGTGCACCGGCCAGATCAGTTCCGGCATCGGTCAGTGCAAATCCATGACGGCGACGCAACGCGTGCCCATCGCCAAGACGATAGGCACTAAGGCCATCAATATTAACGACAGATACAGGAACGAGATGTTCGAAATCAAGCTTGGCAGGCGCTTTGAACAATACGCCGCTGTGGTGACGTGCACGTCCCGCCTGAGTGTGCGCCGCCCAGGCCGCATAGCGGGTAGCGAGTTGCAATTGCTCGGCATTCGCAACTTCATCCGTCATCCATTTGACCACTTGCCGCGCGAAGGGAAGTTCGCTGAACGGAGCGCCTAGGTATGTGACCAGTTCCGCTTCAAGTGCCAAACCATCGAACGCTTCCGCTTCTTCCGGCTTGATTTTTATCATCGCGCGGCGTTGCACGAACAGGCGTTTGCAACTATGCAGCGGCGCCAGTTCCTGATGGTTCGCAGCTAAGGCCTGCACCTGTGCTTCGATACCAAATAAGTGCGCTAAAAAATCTTCCAGATGCGGAGCCAACGCAATTAAAAGTGTTGACTCCTCCTTCTTGCTAGCAAATACGCCGCCAGTCAGCCGGGCGGCTTCAAGCAATGCCCGTAACGCGGCATCGCTTACTCCCAAAAAATCAAGGAATACTTCGTCGAGCCGGATGAGGCCATCGCGGTTATATAGATCATTAAGCGAAAAACCGTGGCGCAGCTTCAGGTTTTGATGATTCGCAGAGTCAGATTGTGCAGTTAGCATTGCCTACGTTCCCTATCCATTGAATTGTGATGCAGATATAGCGCAGACATTATTTTATCAGTCCAGCATGGGTAAAGTTTAACCGTTTTCCTGAGCAGTGCGGTTCAGGCTGATTTTTATTTTCTAAAAAACTATTATCAAGCGCGTCTTCATAAAATTGCGAGTGGTTTTTGGCTTGATCGCAATACATAAAAAACGCGGCTATCAGCCGCGTTTTTTACTCTTGGAACTCTTTACTGAACAATGCCATCAATCACCTTGGGGCTGGCAGTAACGGTTGGCTTGACGCCGATATAAAAGGCATCGGATGAACTGCTCATGTCATGTGTGCCACTACTGGGCAGTATCTGACCAGCGAGTGGCATATTGGAACATTGTGAAGCATTCGCTCCAATATCCTTGAGACGTATTTCCGCATCAAGAGCCTTGACGATTAACGGCGTGTTATTCAACGACATGGTTGCGCCATCGGGTATCGAGAACGCCGGAACATAACGAACATTTGGCGTAGAGCAATCAGCCGCGCTATTGTTCACCGGATTCACGCAGTAGCCGGGTATGCCGTACAGATTACCGAATCCATTAAATTGCAACTGGATAGTTTTCCCCGCATAGCTACCGTAGGCGACCCCAGTCGGAACGAGATAAGAAATGTTCTGCGGCGGGTCAAACGCTACCGCACTCCCGTCACTCGTTTTTGTCAACCACATGGACTGGTTCCACTGGCTAGTACCTGTTGACCAAGTGTAGTAGACCGACGGAGCGCTCGGTTCGCAAACATTGCCAGTACCACAAGACGCAAAGGCTGTATCGAACAATCTGCCACTCATCACGCCATTCTGAAACATCGGACTAGCGTTAAAAAACTGGCATTGTTGATAATCATGGCTGCGCTATTGTTCTTCAGTCCCCCGCCATCAAATGTATAGCTCACTGTATTTCCACTTGGAGCTGAGAACCACTGTGTAGAGGTAGAGCCTCCAAATGGTGAGGGGGCTGTGCCAGTAGCATAGGTATTAGCTGCGGCGACTGAAGTTGCATCTGAGCAATTGTTAAGGCAATACAAAGCCGAAGGAGCTGACAAAGACCCGGGAATAACAACTGATTGGCTGAAATAATTAACGGCATCAGTGCTGACATGATCTGAAGAAGCGGACGGAATGTTAATGCTGCCACCAAATGAATCCGACCATCCCGCAATAGAAATGCCATTAAATGCGCCCGTATTGACAGTGGCGGGGGTAGTGAATGAAGTGAGGTTGCATCCATTATTCCCACAACTTTGCATACCCGTCACAGTGAAACCTGCTGGCGAGTTGTTCCATTGCATTTGCCAGTTCCCCCAACCAGTGATGGCAGTGTTGTTTGTCAGGCTGGTCAGATCGCCATTAAAATTGAAGGGAATGCCATCCATCGCGGCAAGATTCGTTGCATTTTGAGTCCATTTAATTAACTTGCCCCCGACTTTGGAAACGCGAGTTCAAATCCGAAGTGCAACTCATGATTAACCCGTCGTGTGGGCGAGATGCGATAGCATCCGAGCCCCTCGACCGCCAAGTCAAAGTTGCCTGGAATGACCTATACACAGGCTCCGCCCCCCTCGCTGCACTCTC
>JANYHX010000118.1 GCA_025362155.1 Gallionella sp.
CAACCCGGATCTGAAATTTCGCCAGTCGCCAGGCAGCATTGAGGCCTATACCCATCAGCAAGCTGCCATTCTTGCTTCCGCCAGCCGCCTGCTGAAAAAAGGCGGGCGCTTGGTGTATGCAACGTGCAGTTTTTTACCGGAAGAAAACCAGCACATTGTGCAAGCTTTCCTCTCTACCCATGCGGATTTTGCGTTGCGCCCGGTGAGCGAAGTATTGCAGCAACAAAAGATCGCGTTGGAAACGCAGGATTATTTGGAACTGCGCCCTCATTTGCACGGTACAGACGGTTTTTTTGCGGCGATTTTGGAGCGAATTTAGTCACCCAAGCAACTATAGCTTCTGTAAAATGTCTGTAGCAATACGCATCAAATCACACTTTAGAGAATGCCCCCAGGAGATTGTATGTTTTCAGGCTTGTTGGATTTACCGTGGTGGGGTGATGTATTAGTCACACTGACACTTACTCACATTACCATTGCTTCGGTAACCATTTTTTTACACCGCCACCAAGCACACCAGGCCTTGGATTTACATCCGATTGCCAGCCATTTTTTCCGCTTCTGGTTGTGGCTGACAACGGGCACCGTGACCAAGGAATGGGCATCCATTCATCGCAAACATCACGCCAAATGCGAAACCGTGGATGACCCGCACAGTCCGCAAATATTAAGCATCAGAAAGGTGCTGCTGGAAGGCGCTGAGCTTTACCGCAAGGAAGCCAGGAACCCGGAAACCCTGGAAAAATATGGCCGTGGTACGCCGAATGATTGGCTGGAGCGTAACCTTTATTCCACCCACAGTATGCTGGGTATCGTGTTGATGCTGGCGATTGATGTGTTGTTGTTCGGGCCTATCGGGATCACTATTTGGGCAGTGCAAATGATCTGGATACCGGTAACGGCGGCGGGCATTATCAACGGTGCCGGACATTACTGGGGCTATCGCAACTTTCAGCCTGACGATGCTTCTACCAACATCGTACCATGGGGCATTCTGATCGGTGGTGAAGAACTGCACAACAATCATCATGCCCATATCGGTTCCGCCAAACTTTCCAGCAAGTGGTATGAATTCGACATCGGCTGGATGTACATACGCAGCCTGGCCGCGCTGCGGCTGGCCAAGGTGAAGAGAGTTGCACCTAAAGTGCGGCTTGATACCGCCAAAACAGTATGCGATATGGCTACGCTGCATGCCGTGATGGTACACCGTTACGAGGTGATGGCAAAATATGCCAAGTCGTTGAAAAGCACTTACCAGGAGGAAATCGCCCAGCTTAAACTGCCTACGCCCGACTTGGCGAATGTCGATTTAAAACGTATCAAACTTTGGTTGCATGTAGATGCAACCGTCCTGAATGAGCAGGAAAAATTCAAACTGGGCTTAGTCATGCGAAGCAGCTACAAATTGAAAACGGCCTACACCCTGCGCCAGGAACTCATCGCAATCTGGCATCGTTCCACAGCGACCAAAGAACAGATGGTGAAAGACCTGGAGGACTGGTGTCGACGCGCGGAATCCAGTGGCATTGAAGCGCTGCAACTGTTTTCCCGACGCTTGCGCTGTTACGCTTAATCCAGGCTTTTCTGATTCAGCGGAATTCACTTCCGTGCTTGTCGGAGTGCGCAAAAACCCGGCGGATGGTATAACGCGCTTGTTCCGACTATAATTCGAACCAATTTAAGATATCACCGTCCGATAAACTAGAAGATGCAGCTATTTACTTTCGGCATCAACCATCAGACCGCGCCACTTGAAGTGCGCGAACAAGTCGCGTTCAATGCTGACGGCATGGAGAACGCGCTGCGCGATTTGGTAGAAAATGGTGCGGCGCAAGAGGCCGCAATCCTGTCTACCTGCAACCGCATGGAGTTATATTGCAACGCAGAAAATCCCGATCAGGCGATTGATTGGCTGGCGCAATACCATCGCATGCCGCGCAAAGACATAGATCCTTATCTCTACACCTTGCCGCGTGAGCAGGCGATCAAGCATTCGTTCCGCGTGGCGAGTGGCCTGGATTCCATGGTGCTGGGCGAGCCGCAAATTTTGGGGCAAATGAAACAGGCAGTGCGTCAGGCGGAACAGGCCGGCACACTCGGTTTCTTGCTGCACAAATTATTCCAGCGCACTTTTTCGGTCGCTAAGGACGTACGCACGCAAACCGAAATCGGCGCGAATCTGGTTTCAATGGCAGCCGCCGCCGTAAAAATGGCCGAGCGTATTTTCCCAAGTATCTCTGAGCAGCGCGTATTGTTCATCGGCGCAGGCGAGATGATAGAGCTCAACGCGGTGCATTTCGCGGCACGTTCACCCAAACACATTACCGTCGCCAATCGCACGCTGGAGCGTGCTCAAACACTGGCGAGACGCATTAATGGCACGGCGATCACATTGACTGACCTGCCGGAACAATTGGCTCTACATGACATTATCGTCACCTGTACCGCCAGCCAGTTGCCTATCCTGGGCAAGGGCATGGTGGAGAGCGCGCTCAAGGCGCGTAAGCATCGCCCGTTGTTCATCGTAGATTTGGCCGTGCCGCGCGATGTGGAAGCGGAAGTTGCCGAGCTGAATGATGTATTCCTGTACACCGTGGACGACATCGCCGAAGTGGTGAAGGACGGCCTTGACGCGCGCCAGGGCGCGGTCAAGGAAGCTGAAGTCATTATTGATTCCAGCGTGTCTGATTTCCTGCACTGGATGGAATCGCGCGAAGCTGTGCCTACCATTCGTGCGTTACGCGATCATGCTGAGCGGAATCGCCGTCAGGAACTTGAAAAAGCGCTGCGCCTACTGGCCAAAGGTGAGAGTCCCGAGAAGGTGTTGGAAGTTATGAGCAGCAGTTTGACCAATAAATTTTTGCATGCCCCTACCCACGCGCTCAATCAAGTTCAGAGCGGTGATCGCGAAGCCTTTCTCGAGGTGATCCATCGTCTGTACCACCTCAACTCCGAAGAATAATTAAAATCATCGCATGAACCCCAGCATTACCGCCAAGCTCGCTCAGTTGAGCGAGCGTCTGCTCGAAGTCAATCAACTGCTCAGCACCGAAGAAGCGACCAAAAGCATGGATACCTTCCGCAAGTTGAATCGCGAACGCGCCGAACTGGAGCCGGTGGTGGAGCTTTATTACGCTTATCAACGTTGTCTGGATGACGTCAACACTGCGCAAGATATGGCTGCAGATCCCGGCATGCGCGAGTTTGCCGATGTCGAGATCAAACAGGGACAGGAACGCCTGCTGCAACTGGATGCGGAATTGCAAAAACAATTGTTGCCTAAAGACCCTAACGACGAGCGCAGTGTATTTCTGGAAATTCGTGCCGGAACCGGTGGCGATGAGGCGGCGCTGTTTGCCGGTGACCTGTTCCGCATGTATTCACGTTTCGCCGAACGCAAACGCTGGCAGGTTGAAATCATTTCGGAAAGTCCCGGCGAAATGGGTGGCTATAAGGAAATCATCGCACGCATAGTCGGGCAGGGCGCGTACTCGGTACTTAAATTTGAATCCGGCGCGCATCGTGTGCAGCGTGTTCCAACTACCGAAACACAGGGGCGCGTGCACACCTCGGCATGTACCGTGGCGATCATGCCGGAAGTAGATGAAGTCAATGATGTGATACTGAATTCTGCGGATTTGCGTATCGACACGTTTCGCGCTTCCGGTGCGGGTGGCCAGCATATCAACAAGACTGATTCGGCGGTGCGCATCACTCACCTGCCGACCGGCGTAGTGGTGGAGTGTCAGGATGGCCGTTCGCAACATCAAAACAAGGCGCAGGCGATGCGTGTGCTGGCCGCTCGCATCAAGGATGCGCAGGTACGCGAGCAAAATGCCAAGACCGCCGCCACGCGCAAGAGTTTAGTCGGCAGCGGGGATCGCTCGGAACGTATCCGTACCTATAACTTTCCACAAGGCCGCATCACCGATCACCGCATCAACCTGACCTTGTACAAAATGGATCAGATGATGGATGGCGACATTAACGAACTGACCGGCGCCCTGATGGCTGAACATCAAGCCGAACAGCTTGCCGCGATGGCGGAAGATGTCCTCAGTTAACATTCAAGGCATATTGCAACACCATAGTAGGCAGCTTGAAGCTGCGTTGAACCTTGATTCAAACAGCGCTCGCATCGAGGCGCAATGCCTGTTACAAGCCGTGTTGCAAGTAAATCGTGCCTATCTTCTCACCCATCCGGAACAGATGCTGAGTGATGCGCAACAGGCTCGATTTAACGCTTTATTTGAGCGTCGTCTGAGCGGCGAACCGATTGCTTACCTGCGGGGTGAACGCGAGTTTTATGGACTGACTTTTCAAGTATCTCCCGCGACCTTGATTCCTCGTCCGGAAACAGAGTTGCTGGTCGAACAGGCCTTGCAGCGCATTCCGCAACTGGGCATTTGCCGGGTACTGGATTTAGGAACCGGCAGCGGTGCAATCGCCTTGAGCATCGCCCATGCGCGTCCCTATGCCGAGGTGGTGGCGGTGGACATCTCCCCCGCCGCGCTGGAGGTGGCGCAAATTAATGTTCATCAACTAAAGCTAGGCAATGTGCGCCTATTGCAAAGCGATTGGTTTACTGCACTGCGTGGCGAACGTTTCGATATTATTGTCTCTAATCCGCCTTACATCGCTGTGGGCGATGTGCATCTGGAACAAGGCGATGTGCGTTTTGAACCGCGCATTGCCTTGGCTTCCGGTGCTAATGGATTGCAGGATATTGGACATATTTGCGTACAGGCAAAAATTCATCTCAACGACTATGGCTGGTTATTGTTCGAGCACGGCTACGATCAAGCGGCGCAGGTGCGCGCACTGTTGCAGCAACGGGGGTTTGTCGAAGTATTTTCTGCGCCAGATTTGGCGGGGATTGAACGGGTGACCGGCGGGTCATCCAGGAGCTTACGTAGCAGGCCATCGTCAAAGTAGTTAGAATACTAGACTCCTTATACTTTAAGAGTAAGGTAATTAAATAAATTTTGCGTTGGTATGTTAAACATAAATATCTTGCCATACTCCATTGAAGGGATAGGCAGTATCGGAAAGTACGATAAGGGAAGTTATGTCGCTTGGGAAGCTTGAGCAGGTTGATCTGCGCGATATTTGGGGGTATGAAGCGTCGGATTTTACTCCGTGGATAGCGAAGGAAGAGAATCTGGCCCAGCTAGGCCAGAGCATAGGCATGAAGCTGGAGCTTGTTGGACAGGAACAGGATATCGGATCATTTCGCGCGGATATTCTGTGCAAGGATTTCCCAACTCAAAATCACGTCATTATTAAAAGCCAGCTGGAAAATACCAGTCAT
>JANYHX010000156.1 GCA_025362155.1 Gallionella sp.
GTATTCATATGGACAGTTCTGCCCTTTGGCGCAAGCCACCCAATTATTGTGCGAACGATGGACATTGATAATCGTGCGTGAATTGATGGCAGGAAGTACTCGATTCAATCAGTTAAAAAAAGGCGTGCCCCTGATGTCGCCGACATTATTGTCTGAGCGTCTTAAACGTTTGGCAGAGGCCGGGGTGATAGTAATCACGGGCAACAAAGGAAACTATACCTACCGCCTGACGTCCGCTGGGCTGGAGCTGCGCCCGATCGTTGAACTGTTTGGCGCATGGGGGCATCGTTGGGTGCGCTCGAATTTAAACAAGGGCGATCTGGATGCGGGTTTGTTAATGTGGGATATGCGACGAACCGTTGATCCGGCTGTTTTTCCAAGGCATCGCATCGTCGTTCAATTCGAATATCCCGATGCGCCTAAAGGGAAACGGGATTGGTGGCTGGTCTCTGAAAACAGTGAAATAGACCTGTGCTTGAAGAACCCTGGTTATGATGTCGATATCATGATCAAGTGCTCGCTTAAAACAATGTCGGCGATTTGGGTTTGTCAACAACACTTTCGTGATGCGGTGAAAAAAGGCGATATTAAAGTGTTGGGCGATTCCAAACTTACCGGCAAACTTCAGGAGTGGCTGCGTTCAAGTCCGCTGGCCAGGCTAGGCTCTATAGAGAAATTACCTGAATTGGTATGGAACATTAGCTGAACTTGCCGGGAAATTCTTAATGGCATTGAATACAAATTAAAATCAGAATTGTCCTACGGAACCAGCGCCGGTTCCGCCCCCTTGGGAAACAACACCCACATCTGACCGGTCTGTTTCATACTGCCCGCTTGAGCGCCGGCGTGGTCGCCATAACCCCAGAAAAAATCGCCGCGCACTGCACCCTTGATCGCGCCGCCGGTATCCTGCGCCAGCATCAGGCGATTTAGCGGCGTAGTGGTGTTCGGATAAGTGGTGGAAAGAAACACCGGCGCGCCGAGCGGGATGGTGTGTGCATCCACCGCCATGCTGTATTCATTGGTCAGGGGCACCCCCAATGCGCCTAACGGAGCCAGAAGGTCACTGGGTAGTTCACGGAAGAATACATAGCTGGGATTTTGGTCCAGCAGGCTGGCCAGTTTAGCGGGATGTTTTGCTACCCACAGCTTGATATTCTGCATGGAGGCTTCTTCCATTTTTAGCGCGCCCATCTCGACCAGTTTTTTACCGATGGGGGTATAGGGATGGCCGTTCTGTTCCGCATAGCCGACTTTTACCAGCGTGCCATTGGGTAATTCGATGCGTCCCGAGCCCTGGATTTGCAGGAAAAATAAATCAACAGCGTTGTCCACCCAGAATAATTCGCGACCCTGCAATGGGGCTTTGCCGTTGTCTATTTCGCTGCGGCTGTAATATGGAACGACACGTTTGTCTTGCAATCGTCCGCGCAAACGCAAGCCTTTCAGTTGTGGATATACCTCGCTCAAATCAACGGTCAGCAGATCATCGGGTATGGCATATAAGGGATAACGAAAGTGTGCGGTTTTAACCCGGCTGCCGTAAAGTTTTGGTTCGTAATAGCCAGTGATTAACCCCTGTGAAGAACCGTCCGGGTTGTAAACCTGATAGGGCGTAAAGTTCTGCTCAAAAAAAGCATGTAAGGTATTGTTGTCTGTTTGCGTTAATTCAGTGGCTCGTGCACACACGGTTTCCCAGTCCGGTTTGTTTTTCAGCGCGGTACAGCTTTGCCAGAAGGCCGCCCAGGCGGGTTGCAAATCTATCGTTTTCCAATCCGGTAACATCTCCCATTTGCTGACCGCAAAGGGAGCGAAAGGCCGCGGCGGGGGTGGGACAACAGAGGGGCGCGGCGTGGTGCAAGCCGCCAGCAAAATAAGCAGTAAGGACGCGGCGTAGCGTGCTCTTACCCCTAGCTTCTTAATGCAGAACACGCGGTACACTCAATACGAATTTGGGTATTTCGACTTCGAACTGCTCGCCATCATCGGTCTGCATCAGATAGCTGCCGCGCATGGTACCCACCTGCGTAGTCAGCACAGTGCCGCTGGTATATTCGAAACTCTGGCTCGGTTTGAGCAAGGGCTGCTCGCCTACCACGCCTTGTCCGCGTACCTCCTGCACATGATTAAGCGCATCGGTGATGACCCAATGACGGCTGATGAGCTTGGCGGATGAATGGCCAAGATTGGTAATGGTGATCGTGTAAGAAAAAACGAAACGGCTGCCTGCTTCATCGGATTGCTCCGGCAGGTAATTCACTTCCGTCTGTATGACGATACCATGTTGATCGATTGCTTCCATGCGCGGCATTTGAACCGATTTTTGCTTGTGTCGCAAGGGCTACGCCATGTTTTATGCTAATCTTCGCGCGTATTTTTCAGCCTGGTTAAATCATGGATAGTTATTTGAAACGCATACTCAATGCCAAGGTATATGACGTGGCGAATGAGACGCCATTGGAAGTGGCGCCCAATCTTTCCGCGCGTACTGGCAATACGGTACTGCTAAAACGAGAGGACATGCAGCAGGTTTTTTCGTTCAAGCTGCGCGGCGCTTACAACAAGATGGCGCAACTCACGCCGGAGCAATTGAAACGGGGAGTCGTCACCGCCTCGGCGGGTAACCATGCGCAAGGCGTTGCGTTCTGTGCGCAGCGCTTGGGTTGCAAAGCGATCATCGTGATGCCGACTACCACCCCGCAAGTAAAGATCGACGCGGTCAAACATTTCGGCCAACGCGCGGTAGAGAGTGTGCTGCACGGCGATAGCTACAGCGAGGCTTACGACCATGCGCTGACACTGGAAAAAAAACATCAGCTCACCTTCGTCCATCCGTTTGATGACCCTGATGTGATCGCCGGGCAAGGCACTATCGGCATGGAAATTTTGCGCCAACACCAGGCGCCTATACACGCGATTTTTTGCCCCATAGGCGGCGGCGGATTGATCTCGGGTGTGGCGGCTTACGTTAAACAGGTTCGTCCCGACATCAAGGTCATCGGGGTGCAGACTACCGATTCGGATGCCATGTACCGTTCACTCAAAGCTAAAAAACGCCTGCAACTTGCCGACGTCGGCTTGTTCGCGGATGGCACGGCGGTCAAGCAAGTCGGCGCAGAAACGCTGCGCATTTGCAAAAAGTATGTGGATGAAATCGTGCTCGTCGATACCGATGCGGTGTGCGCGGCGATCAAGGACGTGTTTCAGGACACCCGTTCCATCCTCGAGCCTTCCGGGGCAATGGCCGTTGCCGGAGCCAAGTTATATGCCGCGCGCGAAAACCTGAAGGGCGAAACACTGGTCGCCATCGCCACCGGTGCGAACATGAATTTCGACCGGCTGCGTTTTGTTGCAGAACGTGCGGAGATCGGCGAAAAGCGCGAGGCGATCATCGCGGTGACTATCCCTGAAACGCCCGGCAGCTTCCGCAAATTCTGCGCGCTGCTCGGCAAGCGCAACATCACCGAGTTCAACTACCGCTACGCCGACTCCAAAGTGGCGCATGTGTTCGTCGGCATCCAGGTGCGTGATCAAATGGAAACCAGCGAACTGGTGGGCAAGTTGCAGCGCAACAAACTCGCCACGCTGGACCTGAGCGATAACGAAATGGCCAAGCTGCATGTACGCCATCTGGTCGGCGGGCGCGCGCCCGAGGCCAAGGACGAAATCATGTTCCGCTTCGAGTTCCCCGAGCGTCCTGGCGCGCTGATGAATTTTCTCAACAGCATGAACCACAGCTGGAAGATCAGCCTGTTCCACTACCGCAACCACGGCGCCGATTACGGCCGCGTGCTGGTCGGCATGCAGGTGCCGCATCACGATAAAAAAGCGCTCAAGATTTTCCTCGACACACTCGGTTATCGTTATTGGGACGAGAGCGACAATCCGGCGTATCGCTTGTTTCTTGGTTAGAATCTGCACATCGTAAGTTTTGGAGATGAAAAATGAATGATCGCATTACCATTGACCCCGCAATTTGTCATGGCAAACCGTGCATTCGCGGGCTGCGCTACCCGGTGGAGAATGTCCTCGAATGGCTGGCCAGCGGCATGAGCATCGAGGAGATTCTTGCTGACTACGAAGATTTGGAACGCGAGGATATTCTCGCCGCACTTTCTTTTGCCGCGCGTCTGGCGCACGTGAAACGGCTGGAACATTTGGCCGCATGAAGTTCCTGATTGACGCGCAGCTGCCCAGACGCTTTGCTGTTTGGTTGACAGAAGCGGGGCACGATGCGCTGCATACGCTGGATTTGCCGTTAGGCAACCGCACCACCGATAGCGAAGTCATCGCTTGCGCCATGCGTGAGGCACGCATTGTCGTTAGCAAGGATGGTGATTTCGTGCAATCTTTTCTGATCACGGGCCAGCCATCGCTGTTGCTCATTTCCACCGGCAACATTGCCAATGCGGAATTGGAGAAACTGATGCGAGCCAATTTGTCCGGCATTGAGTCTGCCTTCGGCGCACACCGTTTTGTTGAAATCACCCGTGACGATCTGGTGATACATGAGTGATCTTCTGTAATGCGTTCAGCGAGGTATGACGCAACCACTTAAACAATCCGTCCGTAAGTCCATTACGGCGCAACGCGAGCAGTTATCGCCGGATACACGTGCCACGTTCAGCGCCACGATCACTAAACGTTTATTGAAATTGCCTGAGTACCAGCAAGCCGACGCCGTGCTGGGCTACATGAACATCGGCGCAGAATTCGCAAGTGAAATCTGGGTGCACCATGCATTGGCGGACGGCAAAAAATTAGCTCTGCCGCGCGTGAACCGTCATACCAACCAGCTTGATTTATATTGGGTAGATGATCTGGAGAACCAGTTGGCACCGGGGTTGTGGGGGATACGCGAGCCATTGGTCGAACGTTGTGAGCGGGTGGCTACACTAAATGAGGTAGAATTCGCGCTTTTACCGGGGGTGGCATTTACTCGGGATGGGGCGCGGCTGGGCTATGGCGGCGGATTTTACGATAAGTTGCTGGCCCCCCTTGGAGAACAACATGGGACGCCTCGCCCCGCCTTGGTCGCCGCAGCGTTCGCATTGCAAATCGTCGAACAAATTCCCCAGGAAGATACGGATATTAAAGTGGCGTGGATTGTCACTGAGCAAGAGACCATTGCCTGTGCGCAACAACGGAAACCTTGAAATAGCTTTGGAAATAACCTTGCAAGAGTGAGAGATTGAAAGATGGCATTAATACCTGATTACGACCCGCAAGAAACGCAAGAGTGGCTGGATGCACTGGAGTCGGTCCTGGAAAACGAAGGTGCTGAACGCGCCCAATTTTTGCTCGCACAATTGATCGATAAAGCGCGCATCTCCGGAGCGGGCATGCCGTTCAGCGCGACTACGCCGTATTGCAACACCATTCCGGTGGCTGATGAAATTCGTTCCACCGGCAACCAGGATCTGGAACATCGCCTGCGCGGCTGGATGCGCTGGAACGCGATGGTGCTGGTGTTGAATGCCAACCGTGATTCGTCCGAACTGGGCGGTCATATTGCCAGCTTTGCTTCCGCAGCCACGCTATACGATGTGGGCTTCAATCATTTTTTCCACGGCAAGACCGATAGTCACGGCGGCGATCTGGTGTATTTCCAGGGGCATTCCTCACCCGGCGTGTATGCACGCGCCTTCCTGGAAGGACGCTTGAGCACCGAGCAAATGTACAAATTCCGCCAGGAAACCGAAGGCGGCGGCTTGTCTTCTTATCCGCATCCGTGGCTGATGCAGGACTTCTGGCAATTCCCGACGGTATCGATGGGACTTGGCCCGCTGATGGCGATTTATCAGGCGCGTTTCATGCGCTATCTGCAACATCGCGGCATGGTCAATACTGCAGGTCGCAAAGTGTGGGCATTTTTGGGCGACGGCGAGACCGATGAACCGGAATCATTGGGGGCGATTTCGATGGCCGGGCGCGAGATGCTCGACAATCTGATTTTTGTGGTGAACTGCAATCTGCAACGTCTTGATGGTCCGGTACGCGGCAACGGCAAAATTATCCAGGAACTGGAAGGGGTATTCCGCGGCGCGGGCTGGAATGTGATTAAAGTAGTGTGGGGTGACCAGTGGGACAGGTTGCTTGCCAAGGATAAAAACGGCCTGTTGCAAAAGCGCATGCAGGAAGCAGTGGATGGCGAATATCAGGCCTATAAATCGCGGGATGGTGCTTACGTGCGCGAACACTTTTTCGGTAAATATCCTGAGTTGCTGGAGATGGTCGCCGACATGACGGATCAGGAAATCTGGCATTTAAACCGCGGCGGACATGATGCCCCAAAGGTATTCGCTGCCTATGCGGCGGCCAGTAAACATACCGGCCAGCCTACTGTGATACTCGCGAAGACAGTGAAAGGTTACGGTATGGGTGAGGCGGGCGAAGGCCAGAACATCACCCATCAGCAAAAGAAAATGACCGGAGAAGTGTTGCTCAAATTCCGCGACCGTTTCAGTATTCCGCTGACCGACGAGCAGGTTGCCAGCCTTAATTTTTACCGTCCGGCTGAAGACAGCCTGGAGATGAGATATCTCAGGGAACGCGCGCAAGCCATGGGCGTAGTGCCGGAACGCAAGCCGATCAATGAGGTAGTGCAAATTCCGGCGCTGGATGCGTTTGAGGTGTTGTTGAAAGGCACCGAGGAACGCGAGATTTCGACCACCATGGCGTTCGTGCGCATGCTTGGCATTCTGGTAAAAGACAAAAATATCGGCAAACAAGTGGTGCCCATCGTGCCGGATGAGTCGCGTACTTTCGGCATGGAGGGTCTGTTCCGCCAGCTTGGAATTTACTCACAGGTGGGACAGCTTTATACGCCGCAGGATGCTGACCAACTGATGTTCTACAAGGAAGATCAGACCGGACAGATTCTGCAGGAAGGCATTAAC
>JANYHX010000168.1 GCA_025362155.1 Gallionella sp.
GGCACGCTCCGCTGCCGTCGCACACGCCATCAGTGCCGCAGGTCACCCGCAATCGGGGACTTTCGCGCTTCCCGGCGTCGGGGAATCGGTCACTCATCCATCGGGCGTCGTCATTAAGCGCGTGAAATAGTGGCTACTTACCAAGTTACAGCCCCGGACGGGTCGCAGTACGATTTATCCGGCGATCCTAATAAAGTACAGGACACCGTCCATTCCATTCTGTCACCTCAAGCAGACGCGCCGCTTATTGATACCGACAAAACCATTTCGAATATTGTCCCAGACCTGAAGCAGTTAGCCGCTAATACAGTTAACATGACCCTCCTAGGAATTAAATTAGGGAGCGGCAATCCCACGGCGGCACTTCCCCAATTAATGCAAGCGGGCATGGAGGTATTTAAGAACCCGAAAGCGACGGCCCAGGCCATTGCGCGGCCAGTGTTGCACCCCATTGATTACTTCCAAGAGCATCCCGTACAGCAGACATTGAACGTTTTAGGAGGGGCAGGCCTTGCGGCCGAAGGGGTAGGGTCGCTACTAAACGCGGTCCCCCTAACGGAGAACCTCGTCCCGAGTATCGCACGGGTTATGGATAACCAAACCTTAAAAAGCTTCGGCGGCACGATGGGACAGTTAAAACAAATGGAGACGACCGCAGGCAGGCCGGCGCTTGAAGCGGCGGCGAAAGTTGCGAGGGATAGCGGGCTCACCGATGTTTTTACGACAGCTATTGGACGAGAACAGATACTTAAATCGCTCCTTGATTTATCTGGGAAAGTCATTGGTAAATTAAGAGCCCAGGCGGGCGCGGCCCCCCCGGACACGTTAACCAACATTGTCGCGAACCCTGCGATCGACAAATATCTAGGCGAAGGGTCGGCAGGAAAAGAACTTGGTGGGGTTGACCGCGCTTTAAATGACATCAAAGAAATTGCAGGCCCAAATCCAACGCATGAGGATCTTGCTAACGCGGCGACCTACATCAACAAAAATGCGGCTGGCACAAAAATCTATCAGCCCGTAAACGCTGAAACCGAAGTCGCTAATATATTGAGTCGCGAAAACGACGCTGGAATCGCGCAAACTTAGGGATCAGACAAGGCAAAACAATATGTAGCGGCCCTGGACCAACAGAAACAGCTTCACCCCTTAGACCATCTGCAACAGCGTGGGGAGCTTCGGGAAGCCGGCGGTCGGGGCGGCATTGGGATTCAGATGATGCAACGCCTAGCCGATGAATTCGGGTATCGCTTAACGGCCAAAGGGGCAGAGGGGGTGCATGGGGCGTTAACCGGGAGTATCCCGAACCTTCCTGGCTCTGTGGCTGCGGCTAGTTTGGCGGGCGGTCAGGTAGCACAACCGTCAATCTTGGATCTCATCGAACAGCTAAAACAAAAATTCAATCAGACGCAGAGCGGGAAGCCATGACGCCTTATTCGCCAGCAGGCCGTGGGGAATCACTGAGTTTTATGTCTCCGTCACTTATCTGGGCAACCACTGTTTTTTTGGATCCACGGACAGAACTTTTCACATATGGCATGCCTATCAAAATTGCTGTCCCGGGCGTAATATCTGTCATTTCCCAAATCCTTCCGGTTGTGGTTTCTAAAACATACCGCCCAGAGATAGCGTATTTGCCTGGAATTTCCGCGCGAGCGACTAACGGCAACACGAACAACGATAGAAGAAGTATCTGGAGTGTTTTCATACATGCGTTTTACAACAAATTCGTCCTTCTGACGAGGCCCAATCTAGGAGAAATATCCCATGTCTACGCCTGATACCTGGCCGTTCCAACTAGGCGGCACGAACATGACCGTTGCGTTCGACTACGACGCAAGCGGGAACCAGATTTATGTCGGATGGGTACAGCCTGGAACCTCTAAATCCAGGCAAGGCTGGCGTATTATGAAACAGGTTTTTAACACTTCGAACCAGTTAACAGACGTTCTTTGGCCTAGTGATTCCCCTTCATTTAATTTCATCTGGAATAACCGCTCACTTTACGCATACACCGCTACCACGACAAGCGTCTATCCGGCCCTAATCCTGACAAGTTCCGACACGACTAGATGGGCGATTACGGTTCAGGTTGGGACGGGGAATTTAGTTACGACAGCGCAAGCGTCGGGGCCAGATGGGGCCTACGCCCCGGCAACATTTGTTTTGCAGGACACGAACGGTGCATTCTGGACCGTCACGATCCGAGCGTCAGGCAGTTTAGTAACGACCATCGGCGGGTCTTCTGCTAGTGCGTTAAACAGTTTGCCGCTATTAGATTCGAATAACGTGACATGGCTTTTGACCGTCTCAAGAACCGGAAATTTGACCACCACATAGGAGAAATTTAACATGAAAAAGATACTGGCACTATTAGGGGTACTTCCATCACTCGCGTTAGCGGGGGTGCATGTTCAAAACGGCGATACGTCCGCAGCTCTCGGCTCGGTCAATATCTTTCCTTCCAGCATGACCATTAGGAACTCGGGCAATGACAACAAACCGCTTTTGCGGCTTGATACAACCGATACAGTCAATAACCCCGGAGCGATCATTATTTTTTCGTCTGGAACAGGCGTTCCGTTGTCGATTAACAGTCAAGGGATCGGAGACGGAGCGGTTCAAGACGAATTCGGTGGGGCGGTAAACATCCGCCAAACTGTTTTTGGCGATGGGCTAGTCATTGTGTCGAGCTATACAGATGCTCAAGGGGGAAGTTCTGACCTTCTCATTCTAGACCGTAATGTGGCCCGGAACGATCCCATTATCCGAGTATTCAAAGCCGCCTTTAACTCTGCACCAGAAATGAGGTGGGATTCACCCGCTCCTAACATGGAAATGGTTGCAACATCAAGCGATAACGCGCATGGACGCGGAAAATGGGAACCATTTGCTACAGGTTTCGCTAGTGAAATTCTGCAAGTTAACAGTCGGTCTTGGGATAACTCAACCTTTGAGAACGTCGCTTATTGGGAGCCACTGAGTATTCAGCCTAGCGTTGCGTCTCCGGGTCTATACTTGCGGGCGCAGGATCTAACCAATGATTCAGGGATTCTCACATCCTCTTCTACGGCTGGCGTTAATTTCTTTACATTAAACGGGCATACGGTCGGTATTCGCGGCCCTGCGAACGTTGCATCTGGTTCCTGGCTTTTTACATTGCCTAGCACATTCGCTAATGCGGGACAAGTTCTATATCAAACGACAAGCTCGACCCCGTTCAGCTGGGAATTTACAACAGCCGGAACAACCGGAAATTCTCTGCGGTACAATTCGGGTAGCCCCCCGACGTGGGGAACGCCGCAACTAACCTCTCAGACGAAAACGCAAATTGCGGCGATTACTCCGAGTGCGGTCGGGCAAATGTACTATTGCTCCGACTGCGCGACGCTGGCAAATTGCGTAAGTACAGGGACA
The DNA here is from genome assembly GCA_025362155.1 of Gallionella sp. Taxonomy (GTDB): domain Bacteria; phylum Pseudomonadota; class Gammaproteobacteria; order Burkholderiales; family Gallionellaceae; genus Gallionella. Next base: position 3,418 of record JANYHX010000168.1, read on the forward strand.
GTTGTCGGATCATTTTCTTCCCCTATTAATACTGGGACTCCTTGTCAATAATAAAACATCCCATGGCGAAGGGGCTTTTACTCTCAGCCCTTTCGCTATTTATGGGCCTGGGGGTCCATGCGGAACCAATGAAGGCTGTTTACAACCCATTCACAGGCAAACTCGATTACATCACCCGCATAGATTCACAAACAATTCAGGCGGGCGCTAACGTCACCGTAACTCCTAACGCGAATGGAACGGTGTCTATTGCTAGTTCTGGGGGCGGCGGGCAAACGGTTCTCCCTTTACCCCAGGGAGCTACGAATTACATTCAAAACAGAGATACCCTACAATCTGGAAGTACGTTTTATGTGTCGAGCGGAACGGTAGCAGGGCAGTTAACGGTAGCCACTACGCTGTATACCACCGGCATTTCAAATGCCCCAAATTCAACGTTTGCCGTTGAACTTAATAATGGACTCTTTACCCACAACGCACTTTCAATAAATGACAACTATATAACGGGCTTGCAAATGGCATTCGGAACCGCCTTGCAAACTTCCGGGCCGACTCTACAGGGCGTGGGCTCTTTGAGCAACGGGAACGGGAGTAACACGACAGCTATCGTTGAATTCGGCAAATTCTACGCCGGGATCAATGGAACCATCGGTGAAAAAGTCATTGCCTCTACAACCTCCGCCTACGCCCTTGCTGTAAGCACAAGCGGCGCTCCGAATTTCCTGCTATCTGTCACGACTAGCGGGTTAGTGAACATGCCGTTCGGATCCGTTTCAGCGACTCAGCAGCTAAAGAACGTGGCGTCGGGGATTCAATGTCTCCATGCGGACGCTTCGGGGAACGTCACAGGGACGGGCGCAGATTGCACAGTAGCAACCAATGCCACTCCCCCTATGGGCGTTAACTATAACGGGGTTTCAATTACTAGCCCGACAGCGCAGATTAATTTTACAGGGGCCGGGGTATCAGTCTCAGCGACAGGTAGCACGGCGACGGTAACGATAGCGGGAGGAGGCGGGAGCGTTGTAGGCCCTGTCAATTCCCTTCAATGGGACGGGGCCGGTGTTTCGTCTGGAACCGCAAGTGCCCTTTATCTTCCTGGGGCTCCTGGCACCAATCAATACGGGTTAGCGTGGGGGCAAGCGAGCGCATCGAACATGAATAACACCGTCGAGACTATGAACGGGACCTATTCAGGATCATCTAATAATTACGTATGGGCCGGACTAGATGCGTCTCCCACGATTTCATTAACCACTGATGCCAATCTCGGGACGATTCGAGCGGTCCATTCGGGGCCTGTCCTCAATGGGACGCATTCATCGCAAACGTTCTCTAGCATATACGCAGAGCCCAGTCTGTCTATTACGAATGGAGGGCTAGTTTCCCATTTTTCTCCGTTCATCGCCAGGGCGTTCAACTCATCGAATGGGGGATCTACATCAATCCAGTCTGCCTACTATGCGGATGCGTCAGTTACGGGGGGGGCCCCCGTCGCAGAGTTGGACGTTCTTTTTAATAATGGGACGACCATATCGAGCGGCGCTGTCACAGCCTCGGCTGGGTATACTCACTCGTGGCCTGCCGTCACGTCTCCCGCAACCCTTACTTATAATTATGGGGTTAAGATCCCGGCACTCCCCTCGGGGGCTAGTTCTGGGACATTCACAGCCGGATACTTTTGTTGTGGCGCGGTCGCCTCTTCCGCTCTAACAAATACGGGAACATGGGCCATTGCTCTAGATGTTAACTCCCCCATGCTCTCGGTATCTCCGCTATCTCTCGGGACATTCTCGTTCGCCGGACTCATACCGACCAATGCGGTTAGATTCGGGGATACCAATGTCTATGACTACGCTTTAAATATTCATGGATGGGAGGACGTAGCGAACTCCTCGGCCACTGTTGGTGCGAATTTCCTCTTAACTGATAACCACGGATCCGCAACCACCGCCGATATTGAGGGGGTTAACTCAGAAATAGACAATTCAGCGTTTACAGGTTCGACTTACGGAACGGCATATAAAGCCGGTATTCGCGGAATGAATAATTCCATGGCGAGTGTCTTCGCTTACGATTTCCAAGACACGACCAAAGACCGGGGGTTTCAGCTTTCGTATACGAATAAATTCGCAGTATTCCATATCGGACTACCAATTAACGACGGCAATGGGACGAATGACCCGCTCTATAAATCGAACTGGTCGGGCGGTTTTGTTCCCTACGCATTCCTGAATGAAAACGTAGGGCTTGCCATGTCGCAAGCGGGAACCATGACAGTTTCCTCGACTACGGTCCTTCCTGGGGCAACGTTCTATGTCGCGTCCCCTATACAGATATCCTCCGCACAGGTCCAAGGGAGTTTCACACAAACGATGGGGGTATTTCAAACGGGGGTCATAAGCAAAAACGCGAATTACACCGTTGCGAAAAATGTTTCCGTAGTTCTTGCGAGCGCAACGCCGACAGGGGTAACGATAACGCTCCCAGCTAGCTCGTTGAGAGCTGGGCAGATACTTACCATTGAGAAAGTGGACACTTCCACTCAGCCCGTCGTCGTCAATGTGAATGGGTCCGACGTTATTCAAGGAACGGGAACGCTCACCCTAAACGCCTATACGCAAACGATCAGAATTCAGTCGGACGGTCTTGGTGGA
>JANYHX010000270.1 GCA_025362155.1 Gallionella sp.
TGGCCGTTGGTGCCGGGTTCGCCCCACACCACCATGCCGGTGTCGTAGTCCACCACATTGCCGTCGCGATCCACGCGCTTGCCGTTGCTTTCCATATCGAGTTGTTGCAGATAGGCGGGGAAGCGGTGCAGGTATTGGTCGTAAGGCAACACCGCATTTGAGCTTGCGCCGAAGAAGTTGCCATACCAGACGCCGAGCAGCCCCATCAGCACCGGGATGTTTTTATCCAACGGTGCGCTGCGAAAATGTTCATCCATTGCATATGCACCGCCCAGCAATTCCTCGAACTTGTCCATGCCCACATACAGCGCAATGGGCAGGCCGATGGCCGACCACAACGAATAACGCCCACCCACCCAATCCCAGAACTCGAACACGTTTTGCGGATTGATGCCAAACTGGGTAGTGGCCTTGAGGTTGGTGGAAACGGCGGCGAAGTGTTTTGCCACGGCTCGCTCATCACCCAATTTCGATACCAGCCAGGCACGCGCAGAACGTGCGTTGGTCAAGGTTTCCTGCGTAGTGAAGGTTTTCGAGCTGACGATGAATAGCGTGGTTTCTGCATCGAGTTTTTTCAGCGTTTCGACGAGATGCGTTCCATCAACATTGGAAACAAAATGCGCGCGCAATTTTTTGCCCGCATAGAATTTAAGCGCTTCGCACACCATCAGCGGGCCGAGGTCTGAACCGCCGATGCCGATGTTGACGATGTCGGTGATTTGCTTGCCGGTGTGGCCGAGATGTGTGCCGCTACGCACTGCGTCGGAGAAACGGCACATGTGTTCCAACACACGCTGTACATCCGGCATGACGTTGTTGCCGTCCGCCTCCGACACGTTACTGGCGCAGCCAGCCGTTTGCGGGAGGAGGCGGGGGGGCGGCATTCCCGCACCCGTCGCTTGCGCGCACCGTGTCATGCCGCCCACATACACCGGCCGGCCGGAACGATTGCGCAGCACGGTATGCAAGGCCGCCCGTTGCTCAGTGATATTTACTTTTTCTCCGGTGAACATGCTTTCGATGCGGTTACGCAACTGGGATTGTTCGGCGAGCGCTACCAGCAGCTTGATGGTTTCTGCATTGATGCGATTTTTGGAGTAATCGAAAAATAGGCTGCCAAGTTGCAGCGAAAATTTATCAAAGCGCGCTGGGTCATCCTGAAACATCTGGCGCATGTGGAGTGATTTGATGACAGCGTAATGTGCCTGAAGCGCTTGCCAGGCGGGGGAATTAATCAGTTTTGACATGACAGATAAATTAAATCAACAACGAACAATTACGCCTCGGGCACCAGAATAACTCCGGCCAATGGCGGTAAAGAAATTTCAGCGGAGTAGGGCAGCCCCATCCAGGGTATCGCTTCGGCATTGATCAATCCGGCATTGCCAAGGTTGCTGCCCGCGTAATGTTGCGAATCACTGTTGAGCACTTCACGATACTGAGATTTTGTAGGCAGGCCGATACGGTAGCGGGTGCGTGGCACGGGCGTGAGGTTCAAGGCGACAATCACACTGGCGCCGTTGCGCGCGCGACGTTGATAGGATAACACCGATTTTTCAGCATCGTTGCAGTCTATCCACGAAAATCCTTCATGTTGAAAATCTAGATCATGCAACGCGGGCAGGGTGCGATAGAGTTGATTGAGATCATGGGTAAGGTTTTGCACGCCGCGATGCGATTCAATGCCCAACTGCCACCACTCCAGTTCCCATCGGGATTGCCATTCACGCCCCTGTGCGATTTCGTTGCCCATGAAGTTGAGTTTTTTGCCCGGACTGGTCATTTGATAGGTCAACAGCAAGCGCAGGTTGGCGAATTTTTGCCAGGCATCGCCGGGCATTTTGGATAGCAGCGAGCCTTTGCCATGCACCACTTCATCATGCGAGAACGGCATCACGAAATTTTCGGTATAGGCGTATAGCTGACCGAAGGTAAGCTCGCTATGGTGGAAACGGCGATGGATGGGGTCGTGGTGAAAATAACTCAGCGTGTCGTTCATCCAGCCCATGTTCCATTTGATCGAGAAGCCCAGCCCGCCAAGATAAACGGGGCGCGACACTCCCGGCCACGCAGTGGATTCTTCCGCCATGGTCAGGGCACCGGGAAATTCTTCGTGCACCATCACATTCAGTTCGCGCAAAAAATCCACCGCTTCAAGGTTTTCACGCCCGCCATATTTGTTGGGGATCCATTCATCCGCTTTGCGCGAATAGTCCAGATACAACATCGAAGCGACGGCATCCACACGCAGGCCATCAAGGTGAAACTCGGACAGCCAGAAATGCGCGCTGGACATCAGAAAGCATTTAACTTCGTTGCGTCCGTAATTGAAAATATGTGTGCCCCAATCCTGATGAAAACCAAGACGCGGATCAGAGTGTTCAAATAATGCGGTACCGTCAAAGCGCGCCAATGCCCAACTGTCCTGCGGAAAATGCGCCGGCACCCAATCAAGGATCACACCTATGCCTGCCTGGTGACAGGTATCGATCAGGTAACGCAACTGGTCGGGTGAACCAAAGCGGCTGGTTGCGGCGAAATAACCGGTGGCCTGATAGCCCCACGATTCATCCAGCGGATGTTCGGAAACCGGCATGAGCTCGATGTGCGTATACCCCATGCCCTGAACGTAAGGTACCAGGTCGGTTGCCAATTCACTGTAGCTATAGAAACGGCCATCAGGATGGCGTTTCCACGATCCGGCATGGACTTCGTATATGTTGATCGCGGCATGCAACCAGTCCCATTTTTTGCGCTGCTTCATCCATTCCGTATCACGCCATTGATGCTGGTTGGCAGCGGCAGCGAGTGCCGCGCTGCCCGGGCGTAATTCATAACCTTGTGCGTAAGGGTCGGTTTTAATCAGTACTTGCCCGCTATCGCGATTGCGAATTTCAAAGCGGTACAGTGCGTGTTGCTTGATTTCCGGGAGGAATAATTCCCACACCCCGCTGGCACCCAGCGAACGCATTGGGTGTACGCGACCGTCCCACTGATTGAATTCGCCTACCACGCTGACTCGCTCTGCATTCGGTGCCCACACTGCAAATCGGACACCTTTTACACCATTCATTTCGATCGCATGTGATCCGAGCATGCGATAGCCTTGACGCAGCTTGCCCTCGCTGAATAAATATAAATCCTGTTGTGAAATATGGGAGGGAAATTGATAGGGGTCAAAAATGTCGTGGGTGACGCTGCCGTAGTGCATGCGCAGACGATAGGGGCGGGCGGGTTCGGTTTTGCCGCGCCATTCGAATACTCCCGCAGCATGAATACGCTTGAGTGGCTGGCTCGGAGCGAGTAGCGTAACTTGCGTGGCAGTAGGCTCATATACACGAATGACCCACTCCGAGCCTTCCTGATGCAGACCGAGTAAACCAAACGGGTCATAAAGACGGGCTTGCAGCAGCGATTCGATCAGCGTATCCACCTAACTTAAGGCCTCATTTATCTTGTCTAGTAAGACGATTGTAAACGATAATGAAGGCATTCAATAAGGTTTATCAGGAGGTATAAATGAGCACCGAACTGGGTCACCTTCAAAAAAAATACCCCGCTGCGGTGAGTGCTCCGACACCGCGTTTCGTCAGTCACATCACCAAAAATACTTATGCGATGGTTCTGGCAGGCGGTCGTGGAACCCGTTTGCATGAACTCACTGATTGGCGTGCCAAACCGGCTGTTCCTTTTGGTGGCAAATTTCGCATCATTGATTTCGTGTTATCCAATTGCGTAAATTCCGGTATCCGTCGCATAGGTGTGGCGACGCAATATAAATCCCATAGTTTGATTCAGCATATTCAGCGCGGCTGGTCTTTCTTGAATGGACAATTCGGCGAATTTGTTGATTTACTGCCCGCGCAGCAGCGCGTCAGTGAAAATTATTGGTATAAAGGTACCGCAGATGCGGTGTTCCAGAATCTGGATATTTTACGCACATCCAATCCCGATTATGTGTTGATACTGGCGGGCGATCATGTCTACAAAATGGACTATGCCAAGTTGCTGGCTTTTCATGTGGATAATCATGCCGACATGACGGTAGCCTGCCTGGAAGTACCTATTGCCGAGGCATCCGGTTTTGGCGTAATGGGTGTGGATGAAAATTCTCGCGTGGTCGAATTTGCCGAGAAACCGGCTCACCCGACGCCTATGCCCGGCAAGCCTGACAAGGCATTGGCCAGTATGGGTATCTATGTATTCAATACCAAATTTCTTTTTGAACAGTTGATACGCGATGCTGACGATAATCATTCCAGCCATGATTTTGGCCATAACATGATCCCTCACCTGATAGAAAAATATCAGGTGTTCGCGCAAAACTTTGCGCAAAGTTGTGTCGGGATGGGGCATGACAACCTGCCCTATTGGCGCGATGTCGGAACCATTGATTCCTATTGGGAAGCCAATATGGAGCTGACCAAGGTGCTGCCGGATCTGAATATGTACGATCAGGAATGGCCGATTTGGACGCATCAGGAGCAATTGCCGCCGGCAAAATTTGTGTTTGATGAAGATGACCGCCGCGGCATGGCAATCGATTCACTGGTGTCCGGCGGCTGCATTGTGAGCGGCTCTACGGTGCGACGCTCATTGTTATTTTCCGATGTACGCGTAAACGCCTATTGCACTATTGAGGATTCGGTGCTGTTGCCGAAAGTGGAAGTGGGTCGCGAGGTCACATTGAAGCGCGTCATCGTGGACAAGAGTTGCAAAATACCAGACGGTTTAACAGTCGGGATTGATCCACAAGAAGATCGCAAACGTTTTCATGTCAGCGCGAGTGGGGTGACGCTAATTACTCCCGATATGCTTGGACAAAAGGCACACCGCCTTCGCTAACTATACTTCCCTGCCGCTCGGCGGCAGGTTCTCTTCATGAAAAAAAATGTTGACCTGGTTTTCCTCTGGCACATGCACCAGCCGGATTACCGCGATTATACCAGCGGCGATTTTGTGCTGCCTTGGACCTATTTGCATGCCATTAAGGATTACACCGACATGGCTTATCACTTGGAAAAACATCCCAAAATTCACGTAGTGGTAAATTTCGTGCCCATTTTGCTTGACCAACTGGACGATTACACCGATCAGTTTAACAGTGGGCAGGTGCGCGATCCTTTATTGCGCCTGTTGATCCAGAAAGATTTCGGCAATATTCTTCCAGAGCAGCGCAAGCTGGCTTTGGACGCGTGTTTCCGCAACAATCACACCAAGATGATTGCGCCCTATCCGGCTTACAAACGCTTATGGGAGTTGTTCAATCTGGTGCAAGCCGAAAGTGAAACCGCGCTATCCTATTTGTCCGGACAATATGTGGCCGATTTGTTGACCTGGTATCACCTGGCGTGGTGCGGTGAAAGCGTGCGTCGCGAGCATGCTTTGGTCGCGCGTTTGATGGCCAAAGCCGAAGGCTTTAATTACGCAGATCGAAAACTATTGTTTGATCTGATCGGTGAATTAATTGCGGGGATTATCCCGCGCTATCGCAGGCTGGCCGACTCCGGGCAAATCGAAATATCCACCACGCCGCATTATCATCCACTCGCGCCATTATTGATCGATTTCGCCAGCGCCCAGGAGGCGATGCCAGATGCGCCTATGCCTGACTCACCGCTCTATCCTCAGGGCAAGCAGCGCGTGGTAGCGCATATACGCTCGGCCAAAAATAGTCACAGTGCACGCTTTGGCTCTGAGCCGCAGGGTATGTGGCCAGCTGAAGGATCGATTTCCTCAGAAGCGCTGGAAGTATTTGCTTTCGAGGGGTGTCGCTGGGTGGCGAGCGGGGAGGGCGTGTTAGTTCATAGTTTGCAGCGCATGGCAGAGCCTGTTGCCGGGCGTGCGGAGTACTTGTATCGCCCTTACAGGTTGGAAAATGGGGCAGAGGGCCTGAGCTGTTTTTTTCGCGACGACCATTTGTCCGATTTGATTGGCTTTGAATATTCACGCTGGCATGGCAAAGATGCGGCTCGGCATTTTATCAATCAGGTCGAAGCGATAGCGCAACAGGCATCGACTGATGAGACGCCTGTCGTTAGCGTCATTCTGGATGGTGAAAATGCCTGGGAATATTATCCCTACAATGGGTTCTACTTCCTGGATGCGCTTTATACCGAGCTAGAAGCGCATACCCAAATTCATACTCACAGCTATAGCGATTATCTGAAGTTAAGTGCAAGCGAGGCTGGGAGCGCGAAGCAGCATAGTTTGTCCACTATTGTCGCGGGGAGTTGGGTATACGGTAATTTTTCGACCTGGATAGGCTCCAAGGATAAAAACCACGCCTGGGATTTGCTGTGTATGGCAAAGCAAAGTTTCGACATGGTTATATCCAGTGGTCGACTGAACCAGTCTGAACAAAATGCCGCCGAGAAGCAGCTTTGTTCCTGTGAAAGTTCAGACTGGTTCTGGTGGTTTGGCGATTACAACCCATCAAACTCCGTAGCCAGCTTTGATCGGCTGTATCGCCACAATTTAACCGAGTTGTATAACCTGTTGAAATTGCCACCTCCC
>JANYHX010000272.1 GCA_025362155.1 Gallionella sp.
AGAATACGAACGGGCTATTGAGGCAGTATTTCCCCAAGGGAATAGACCTTTCTCCTTACTTGCAAGCCAAACTAAATGCAGTAGCGCGGAAATTAAATACCCGACCCAGGAAGACACTAGACTATGAAACACCCGCTGAACAATTTGCCCAATCTGTTGCATTGACCGGTTGAATCCGCATTTAGAACCGGACGGTTGCAACGCTCACCTGAAGGTTCGCTCCTGACCTGAGCGGTTCGTCATACCCCCTTAATACGTTGCCCTAAAGCGGTCAGTCATCCACAGTCTTCACAACGCCTTCTCTTAACACAAATGAATTGTCGTTAAAGATTTCCCAACACTTTTAGTGAACGCTATTTGCCGGCGATTTGCAGAAACAACTCCAATCGTCGCTCATCGATCTTCCCGTCCGTAACCGCGTTGCGCAATGCGCAGCCCGGCTCATGCGCATGGTGGCAGTCGTGAAAGCGGCACTGGCCGAGATATTGCGCAAATTCCACAAAGCCCTGTTCAATTCCGCCAAAGCTCAAATGATGCAGGCCGAAGGCTTGCACGCCGGGGCAGTCGATCAGGCCGCTGGTCTGGTCTATCCGGTACAGCCGCGCGTGGGTGGTGGTGTGCTTGCCGGAATCCAGTGCAGTAGATATTTCGCGGGTGGCGGCTTGTGCATCGGGCAGCAGCGCATTGATCACTGTGGACTTACCCATGCCGGACTGTCCGACCAACACGCTGGTGTGACCGATCAGGAATGGGCGCAGTTGCGTAACATCTTGCTTTGCGCAGAGCTCTAATACACGGTAGCCGATGGCCCGGTAGGGAACGAGTCGTTTGCGCGCAGCAGCTGCGGCGGCGGACAGATCGCATTTATTCAGTACGATCAATACCTCGAGCTTTTGGTCGAAAGCCGCCACCAGGCAGCGCGCCAACAACTCGTCGCTGAACGACGGTTCGGCGGCGACCACGACGATGATCTTCGTGACGTTCGCGGCGATGAGTTTTTCGCGGAAGGCATCGGAGCGGTGCAGCAGGGAGCGGCGCGGCGCGATGCGTTCGATCACGCCTTGGGCGCCGCTTCCGTTTTCGCTTGACGCCTCAGCTGTGCGCTTGATTTCGACCTTATCGCCGCACGCCACTTCGCTTTTTTTGCCGCGTGTCAAACAGGTTATTGTGCTGCCGTCATCTAGACGTACCAAATATTGGCGACCGAACGCGGCGAATATTTGTCCGTGTAAAACCGCGCTCAAATTTTTAACAGCGCGTCCACTTTTGCGGCGCAGATAAAATCGTTTTCTGACAGGCCATTGATCGCATGTGTGGTGTATTCCACCTGGCATCTGTTATAGGTGACGGTAAGATCGGGGTGATGATCTTCGCTGTGCGACAGCCACGCGACCGCGTTCACGAATGCCATGGTCTGGTAATAATTCTTGAAGTGGTAGGTTTTGTTGATCAGGTGATCGAGTCGCTGCCAACCTTCGAGCTGTTGCATCAAGCTGTCAACTTCCGTCGGCGAGAGCGATGGCGTTCTGCCTTCGCAGGGTTTGCACTGCTTGTTGGTTAAATCACCCGCCGGGTTCATGGAATGCTCACTTGAACTTGTAAAAAATATTGAGGTATGCGGCGAGGTTTTGTGTTTCCTGTGGTGTGAAGTGGGCATTAACATTGCCGCTGCACATGCCAATTTGCTCGATCAAGCCATCGGGGCTGTTTCTCTTGCGATCAAAGCGGGTGAAGATTTTGTTGCCGTCCCCTCCCATGATCGAGTTATGGCATCTATTGCAATCGTACTTTTCGAATAACTTTTGTCCGGCCTTTGCATTGCCATCCGGAAAGGGATTAGCGGATGCGGCGGATGCGACACATAACAAAATAAACGTAGTGATTAGTTTCATTGCCTGTTTCATAAAGGTGCTCCTTGCCTAGTTTTAGAATTACAGAGTTTAAAGATACGCCCCTTGCAGATGGGCGATACGCACCATCGCCGGCGGGTGGGAATCATAAAACCGGGAATACAGCGGATCGGGTGTCAGTGTCGCTGCGTTGTCCTGATACATTTTGACCAGCGCATTGACCAAATCGGCAGCATCGGTTTGCGTGGCTGCATAGGCATCGGCTTCGAATTCATGTTTGCGCGAATAGGCCGACATGATCGGACCCAGTAAAAAGCTGAATACCGGCAGCGTCAAAAAGAACAACAGCAGTGCCAGCGCAGTGGATGGAGTGGTAACGCCCAAGCCCTGATAGAACCATGCTGTTTGCATCAACATGCCGAGCAGCCACAGGAATCCCAGGCTGATGGCGAAAGTCATTACGATGCGTTTCACCACATGGCGGCGTTTGAAATGGCCAAGTTCGTGCGCCAATACTGCTTCGACTTCATTGATACTCAGCCGCTCCAGCAGCGTATCGAAAAAAACAATCCGCTTGGTTTTGCCGAAGCCGGTGAAGTATGCATTGCCATGTGCGCTGCGCTTCGAACCATCCATCACGAACAAGCCCTGTGCGGTAAATCCGCATTTGCTTAACAGGCTTTCGATGCGCGCTTGCATTGCCTCATCTTGCAACGGCGAAAATTTATTAAACAGCGGCGCGATGAACGATGGGTAGATAAACAATATCAGCAAATTAAACACCACCCACACTGCCCATACATACAGCCACCAGTAGGCGCCCATCCGCTCCATCAGCCACAGCACGCCGAACAGCAACGGCAAACCGAGAACCGCGCCGATCAATATGCCTTTCAGTGCGTCCAGCAGATACAGTTTGAAAGTCATTTTATTGAAACCGAAACGCGCCTCGAGGACAAAGGTGCGGTACAGATTGAATGGAATTTCCAGCAATGAAAATAGCACCAGTACTGCAACGAGAGCAGCCATGCCTTGTGTGAGCGGCGCGCTGAACCAGCTACTGCACAGATCAGAGATGCGCTGAATACCGCCGCCTAACGTGAACGCCAATAACAATAGGGCGTCGAACAGAATGCTCAGCATACCCAAGCGTGTTTTTGCGCTGGTGTAATCGGCCGCCTTTTGATGATCGCCCAACTGGATTTTTTCTGTGAATGCCTCTGGGACAGCCGCTCGATGTGCCGCAATATGCGCCAGATGGCGGCGTGCCAGCCACAGCTTGGCTAAGGTAGTCAGTGCCAATGCAACAACAAAAATAAAAGTAAATTGCGTAGCAGTCATAGAGGCGTTATTTCAGTGTTCGTTTGAGGTGCGGGTATGACACAATGTGCGCCTTCCCGTTCAATAACAGATGTACCAATTATGGCACAAAACCAAAACTACCTGATCTGGATAGATATGGAAATGACCGGCCTGATCCCGGATACCGACCGCGTGATCGAAGTCGCATTGGTAATTACCGACAATAATCTTGAGACCATCGCCGAGGCGCCGGTGCTGGTGGTACATCAACTGGATAGCGTGCTGGACGGAATGGATGCCTGGAACAAATCCACCCACGCCAAATCAGGTTTGGTCGCCAAGGTAAAAGCATCCACGCTGGACGAGGCGATGGTTGAGGAGCAGATGATAGCGTTCCTCAAGGAATATGTACCGGCCCGCACCTCACCGATGTGCGGTAATTCTATATGCCAGGATAGACGCTTCCTCGCGCGCTGGATGCCGAAATTTGAAGACTACTTTCATTACCGCAATCTCGACGTGAGCACACTCAAGGAACTGGCCAAGCGCTGGAAACCGGACATGGCGCAGGGGGTAAAAAAGCACGGCAAGCACGAGGCACTGGCTGATATTTATGAGTCCATTAATGAAATGAAGCATTACCGCGAGCATTTCATCAAGCTTTAAAAACCAGACACGAACTGGCCAGTTTACCTACTACTTCACTTAAATTTGGAATGAGCTTCGGCCACATTGGCCTTAAGATCGTCACAGATTTTGTCGGTAGCCTCTTTGACCT
>JANYHX010000273.1 GCA_025362155.1 Gallionella sp.
CGTTGATGAGCCGTCCGCGCCTGCTAATGCTAGACGAACCTAGTATGGGACTTGCCCCACTGATGGTACAAAAAATCTTTGCTACCATCCGTGACATCGCAGCGCTCGGCATGAGCATCCTGCTGGTTGAACAAAATGCCAGACTCGCCCTGCAAGTAGCGCAACGCGGCTATGTGATGGAAAGCGGCGCAATCACTTTGTCGGGTGCGGCGAGTGAATTGTTAGGCAGCGAAGCTGTGCAGCACGCGTATCTGGGAGGTTAACTGGCGAATTTTCAGACCTAATATCTGTGAAAAAATAAATGGCTGAATCAATTTTTCAAGGTATCGAGTTGTTGCCGGAAAACTCCCCGATTAAACAATTTTTTTGTTGCATGGAGTAAGCAAAGCTGATTCTTTTTTTAGCTTGTTATTGAGGCGGCCTGTTAATTATTAGTTAACACAATAGCCCGTGGCAATGTTTGAACCGTAATCCACTGCCGCATGTGCAAAGCATTAACCTGGATGAAGGTATAAATGTCAATAAAGAAGGGTTTTCTCTAAACTGAATTCCAAGGTAGAGACTGATGCCATGACCGCAATGTGACATAAAGCAGCCTGTAATTATATTGGTCTGTATTGATGTTCCCGTGGGTTTAAATTCGATTCCGGTCCCACCAATTTTATAATTTACTTCCACTGTGGTTAGGGGGTATTTAATTTGCTGCGTATCGAGCAGGGGGGCACACCCATACTTTTTATATGCATCTTCAGCAGAGTCGATAACAAAGAATCTGACGTGAAGAAAGTCGCCGTTTTCATATTCTATCTTTAGCTCTTTTCCTTGTGGTGGCGATTGAAGATCAATGGGGTCTCCAATATTGGCCCAGACGTTATCCTCAATAATGGCACGCTCCCTTGGAAGCACGCTCAACATACGAACGTTGAGTCTTAGATAACCGTCCTCATCTCGGTTGAACCAGATGACGTCTCTATCGTCAATCGAAAGTACTCGTAAAGTTTCATAATAAAAATTCCCAGCAACAAGCGCGAGAAGATCATTGCGAAGCCAATCGAATTGGCCGCGAATATTTTCAGATTGAATACGATTATTCTTGAATTCACGCAGCTGGTCTTTTGTGTATGCGCCGCCATCTGCCTTCTTGTGATGTGCCGTACATAAAGCGATCATACCTTCAGGGCGATGATGAGGCTCTTCATGCCAAGGTGGGTCAAAATGATGCCGCTCTAAATATGGATTTCCGCATGCGTAAATTAGGACAACCAAAGCCAACTTCTTGGTGGAGCATTTTTCTTACTTCAGCAGGAGGTTTCCGATCCATGTGCGTACCGCTTTATTAAAATTGCGTTCTTGTCCGCAGATTACAAGTCAAATGGAAATGTACCTGAGTCGAATTGTTTAAGTAATCAATTGCGCGGCTGTCACGTTTTCTTCTGCCAAAACATCACCTCCGGCAACCCTTTAAAATGCGCATCGGAAGTCAGTAGTTTCCCTCCAACAGCAAGAGCGGTGGCATAGACGATGGCGTCGGCCATGGCGAGTTTGTATCGTGTGGAGAGGTCGGCTGCCGACAGCGCGATGTGCGTGTTCAGAGTGCGTACCAAGCAGGCTTCGGTGAGGCCGATTACATCCAACGCGGCGGCTTCGTCTTTTTCCCGCAGACACCATTTGTAGAGTTCGAACTGCACCAGTGTTGGAACGACCAGGTTATCGCTGCCTGCCAGATAAGGCGCGTAATTTTCTGCCAACGCACCATCGGTGAGCCACTCTATCCAGCCGCAGGTATCTACTACGTGCATTAGATACGCTTCGAGCGGTCGCGCACATTTTTTGTGTTCGCACCCTTGAACATGCCGCGTACTTCGCTTATTTCGCGGCGTGGAATCATGATAATGGCATCACCCTTGGCAACAAAGACGAATTGCTGACCGGCCTTAAGCCCGAGATCATCGCGAAATGCCTTAGGGATTCCAATTTGAAATTTTTCGGTGAGGGTTGCGGCGTGCATGCTTACTCCTTTAATATCCATCAACATTTTGTAAGAATACAGGGCAGCATGTTTAAATTCAAGAGTTATATTCGGATGCACGTAACACCTCTGGACAACCATTGAAAGATGTTTGGTTTGAGGTTAAATCTTCTGAACCCAGAACTGGTACATTCCAAAAAATATGTCTGGGTTTTCATTCTCAAAAATCTGCCACTGACCAAGATTAGTGGCGGCACGATCATCAGGAAAGCGCTGCTTGTAGTTATGCAGGACATCGCCTTCGATTTCAAACCCCAGAAACGCCAGATTATTTTCCCGCACAAACGCTGAGATACGGGTCAGCGTCATACGATGTTCCTGAACGTGTATCAGTAAATCACGGCAATTACTGACACTGAAAAAATCTGATGATTTTAAGGTGGTACCGAAATCGGCAGTTTCGTCCAACGCGATCAAATCTTCGCGGCATCGCCGAATTTCATCGGCCGTCGCCCCATAGCCTTGCTGGGCAATAAAATCTCTTACCCGTACGATATTTCGTCGCGCTATCTCACTATAAAAGCCCAGCCTCATAAAGCCGTCGGAACGTAGCAATGACAGCAATACTTGCCATCCAGCCCATGGATCAGCCAGGTGGTGCAGGACTCCGACAGACTCAATAAGGTCTAAGCTGCGATCCAGTGAACCCAGTTTCAGCAGATCGGCCTGGGCATATTCAATGGAGGTTAAACCCAACTCGTGTGTCTTGCGTTTGGCGTAAGTCAGGCTGCTCATGCTCAGATCAATGGCCAGCAACTGCGCCTCCGGAAATCGTTGCGCCGTACTAATAGAATGCTGCCCAGTTCCGCAACCGGCAATCAGGATGTCGATGGCACCTTTGCTGCGACGCTGGGCAGGACTTTGTATAGCAGCCAAGGGAAATTTTTGACATAAATATCCGACGATATTTTTTGCTTTTCCCACAGGCTCCATCTTTGTCCAGCGCGGGTAAGGGTTTTCCTCATATTGATTCTGAACCAGCAGTGATACGCCATCGTCGATATTGGTCAGAGCAGGAATGGTGGCTCGTAATTGCAGTTCTTCCACCGGTTCGCGAATTTGTTGTGTCAGCACGGCGGTCACTGGCGCTGGCCATTCTGTATCCAATAAACGAGCGGCAAGCGGAAGAGAGTACAGCTGGAAGTAGGCCGCTACCGCTATTGGCCAAAGAACTGGCACTGGAGTTTTGGCTTCCAGCGCTGCAACCAGTGCATTCCGTAAATCGGACGCTTTTTGGATTTCGTCAGCGGTGTGAGAAAACACGTATTCATTACTGAAGCATTGACGCGCCAATGCACTATAAAAACTCAGCGCTGCAGTAACCTCACTATCTGAAACTGTTGTGGTAGCAGCGGCCAGCAGCGCATGTCGCCCCATACTTAAAAAACGCTCCATCTCAATGTCGCAGACAAGCGCCGAATCGAGGAGCGCGCACAGCAAGGAATTAGCGGAGAGGGGGGCGACGCCATTGGCGCCGAACAAAACCTGGGCTGGCAACCGTTCCGGCCACGCATCGACTGCCCGTGCCACCCCTGCTCCGATGTCAATATTGAGCTTGACCAGACCGATGCTGACTGGCGCCAGTTCACTGGGCCGGCCCCATGGTTCGGTTAAGGCGCGGACCATGAGTGTGCCTATCTCGCTACTGTCCTGAGTGAAACGCAGGCGTTTGACACAGGCTACAAAAATGCTTTTAGCTTCTTCCGTTTCCTTGATCTGCAGGGATTGCTTGATGGTATTCAAAGCCATCGATGCCTTGCCTTGCGCATTGAACAGCAAAGCAAGATTGTTAAGAGCACCGGCGTGATCCGGTTTGAATTCCAGTGCCCGTTTATAACTGGCTTCAGCTTCGCCTGGTCGGCCCAGCTCCTGTAGGGTGCAGCCAAGGTTACTAAGTGCTTCGACGTAATCAGGTTTGATTTGTAGCGCGCGCCGATAACTGATCTCTGCTTTGCCTGGACGCGCTAAATCCTGCAGGGTGTTGCCCAAATTACAAAGTGCTTCGGCGTAATCAGGTTTGATTTGTAGCGCCCGGTTATAACTGGCTTCCGCCTCTGCCAACCGATTCAAATCCTTGAGAGTGTTGCCCAGGTTGTTATGTATTTCAGCCAGATTCGGGGCTATCTGTAACGCCCGCCGGAAACTGGCT
>JANYHX010000330.1 GCA_025362155.1 Gallionella sp.
TTTGTCAGTGATGATGTTTGCTTTCATGCCTTTTCTGGATCGCTCCCGCATTCCCGGCGGGGCACACTACCGCCCGGTTTTTCGCGTGCAGTTCTACCTGTTTTTGCTGGATATGCTGGTGCTGGGTTATGTCGGTTACATCCCGCCGACCAGCCAGAGCATTTTGATCGGGCAAGTGGCAACACTGTGCTATTTCGGCTCGTTCTTTCTGATCCCGTTCATTTCCAAAGCGGAAGAGAAGTGGCTCGTCAAGCGAGGATTGCCGCCCGATGTGGAAACTTTGATGGCAAGCGAAGCCAGGGACAAGACCAAATCTCTACAGCGCCGCCGCCGAGGGGATGCCACATGAGAAAATTTATTGTCGTATGGGTGCTATGCAGTTCCACTTCACTCGCCTGTGCTACAGAAGCAAAGCTGGAAAATATCCGGGTAGATACCAATGTGGCCGCTGTTGAACGCGGCGCAGACACACTGATGAATTCCTGCCGTAGCTGCCACAGTTTGAAATACATCAAGTATCGCGATCTGGTTTCGTTCGGCATGGACAAGAAAAAAATTGATGCCTGGCGCGGCGACCAGCCGCTTGATGCGCCACTCGCCAGTTCGATGCCTGACGCCGCTGCCATGCAATCGTTTGGATTAATACCCCCGGATTTAAGTTTAATGACTAACGCGCGCGAGGGCGGTGCGAGCTATGTGTATTCTTATCTGCTCGGCTATTACACCACCCCGGAAGGGATGACCGGCAACCATATTTTCCCCGACACAAAGATGCCTGACGCACTTGGAATGAGTGTCACGACTGAGCTTGCCCAACAGGATGAATTGCGGGGAAAAGCGCGTGACCTCGTATCCTTTCTTACCTGGGCGGCTGACCCGCATCAAGAGGAGCGGAACCGACTGGGCTATTACGTCATCGGATATTTGATCTTCCTGACTTTATTGCTTTATGTCGTGAAGAGACAAATCTGGTCGCGGTTGAATTAAAGAGCTTCTAACTTGTGAATCGCACAGTCGGGCTAAAACGTTTAAATATACCCGATTAAACCAGTGGCTTGGTTTAGAATCCACGTTTTTCTGAAGCCGGGAGTGAGTAATGAGTTTTAACGAAACCGATGTGCAAAACGCGTTGAAGAATTTGATCGACCCGAACACCCAAAAGGATTTTGTCAGCGGCAAAGCGGTGAAGAACCTCAAACTCAACGGCAACGATATCTCACTGGATATTCTGCTCGGCTATCCGGCCAAGAGCGTGTGGGGCGAGATACGGGCTATGGTCGAGGCACATCTCAAGACGGCATTGCCGGGAGCAGAAAGGGTCAGCGTTAATGTGTCCAGCAAAGTCGTGCCGCATGCAGTACAGCGCGGCGTGAAGCTGGTGGAGGGGGTGAAAAACATCATCGCGGTGGCGAGCGGCAAGGGCGGCGTGGGTAAATCGACGACTGCGGTGAATCTCGCGCTGGCGCTGGCTGCAGAGGGAGCGCGCGTGGGTGTGCTGGATGCCGACATTTACGGCCCTTCGCAACCCACCATGCTGGGTATTTCCGGCCAGCCAATTTCGAAAGACGGAAAATCCATGGAGCCGATGAGCAATCATGGCCTGCAAGTCATGTCCATTGGTTTCATGATCGCGGGTGATGACACGCCCATGGTCTGGCGTGGCCCGATGGTGACTCAAGCGCTGGATCAATTGCTGCATCAGACGCGTTGGGACAATCTGGATTATCTGGTGGTGGATTTGCCGCCAGGCACGGGCGACATTCAGTTATCGCTGGCGCAAAAAGTGCCAGTGACCGGCGCCGTGATTGTCACCACGCCTCAGGATATTGCGCTGATTGATGCGCGCAAGGGACTCAAGATGTTCGAAAAGGTCGGGATACAAATCATCGGCATTGTAGAAAACATGAGTACGCATATTTGTTCCCAATGTGGCCACGAGGAGCATATTTTTGGTGCGGGTGGCGGCGAGAAAATGTGCGCCGATTACAACGTGGAATTTCTGGGCGGCCTGCCACTGGACATACACATCCGTGAGCAGGCGGATTCCGGCAATCCGACCGTGGTGGCCGATCCAGATGGTGCGATCGCCAAAACCTACAAACAGATTGCGCGGCGCATTGCAGTGAAAGTTGCCGAGATGGCGCAGGATCACAGCGCGGCCTTCCCAAAAATCGTGGTGCAAAATACCTGATTCGCAGTCGCGGGATTTTGTAACCTTAGCTCCCCCCGACAATCCCCGCAGAGTACTGGCGATGAGTTTTTATTCAGTAGACCTGCCCTATCAATCCGATGCAGTGCATTACTACGCAACGCTGGCCAATCTGCCTTGGGCGGTGTGGCTGGATAGTGGCGG
>JANYHX010000062.1 GCA_025362155.1 Gallionella sp.
GACGCTGGCGTTTAAGCAATTGTTGGAGATGGTGTTCGTATCCAGGGTCACTGCAGCATTGAGCGCGATGGCTCTACCGCAGAGAAGATTTGCGGAAGTATTGAAAGTGATGCTCTGATCCGCGAGAATATTTCCTGCGAATATCGAGCTGGTACCCAAAGTGGCGGAGCTGCCGACCTGCCAGAACACGCCGCTATTAGCGCCACCATTGAGCACGTTGACAACCGAGTTGCTTGCGGTTGTGAGCCCGCTCCCTACCTGGAACACAAAGAGTGCGTTGGGGTTAGTTGCAAAGTCGAGCGTAAGTATCCCGGTCAATTGAGCGGAAGAACCAAAATTATAGACACCGGGAGCGAGTGTGAGTCCGCCCAAATCCTTGGGAGCTAAATATTGAGTGGTGAACGGTAAGGCGGCAAGAGCAGTGTATGCGGCAGCGGAATCGACCTGAGCTTGCTGCGCGACCGCATCAGTTTGATGTACCGTCCCGGTGAGGGTGATAAGCGACGTGCCAGTTATTGAAGTGCCCGGGTAGAGACCAAGGTCGCCGATAATGGTAGTCGCGCCGGTATTGGTCACTGTCGAAGAACCCAGCACTGCGAAGTTTTGCGCCGAACCCAGCATGGTTACCGCTAATGCGGAAGAGGCGCCATAAAGCGCGCCCAGTAATGCCAGCGACAGGGTCGCGGCAAGTATGTTGGTAGTTTTCATCCCCATTCACTCCTAAAGTAGTATTCGTTATACATCGTCTAATTAGACGAACAGATAAATTGCCCGAAGAATTCGCCAAGGCTCGCAAGATATCTGCCAGTAGAAGCTTATTACAATCATAGGGGTTGAAATTGATAAAAGGTATTGTACTTTGGTACAGGTATGTCCCAGGGAAGTCGTAACCAAATTCCTGGTTTTTTGATCCAGCCTGTTGGGATCA
Source organism: Gallionella sp. (assembly GCA_025362155.1). Lineage (GTDB taxonomy): Bacteria > Pseudomonadota > Gammaproteobacteria > Burkholderiales > Gallionellaceae > Gallionella. Next base: position 929 of record JANYHX010000062.1, read on the forward strand.
TTAAGAATTTGGGAACAGGTTCGTGAGTGATCTATAGTCCACGAGTGATATAATCCATGCCTCCCCTAATGGTGCCGTTTCATGTCTGTCGTTTTGAATTTTAAATCCCATTTATCTGAATTATTCGCGCAGGCGTTGCGCAAGGTTGCTCCCGACTCATTACAACCCGAGATACTCATCGAGCGTCCCAAGTTGGTAGCGCATGGTGATTACGCCTGCAATCTGGCGATGCAGTTGGCCAAGCCGCTGCGCAAATCGCCACGTGACATTGCACAGTCCTTGATCGCGGCGTTGCCAAAATCCGATGTCATCGAAAAGCTGGAAATCGCCGGGGCGGGCTTTATCAATGTGTTCATCACCACTTCAGCGAAACAGCATGTGGTACATGGGGTGTTGCAAGCAGGTGCGTCCTATGGCCATATCCCTCTTGGCGCAGGACGCAAGGTGGGGGTGGAATTCGTTTCCGCAAATCCAACGGGGCCGCTGCATGTGGGACATGGTCGCGGAGCGGCGGTAGGGGATTGTTTGTGCAGCGTGTTGCATGCAGCGGGCTGGAATGTGACGCGCGAGTTTTACTACAACGATGCGGGCGTGCAGATCGACAATCTGACGTTGTCGGTGCAGTTGCGTTGCAAGGGCATCACCCCAGATGACCCATCTTGGCCGGAAGCAGGCTATCGCGGTGATTACATTGCGGATGTGGCTCAGGCATTTTTAGCAAAAGAAACCGTAGAAGCAGGTCATCAACACGTACAGGCCTGCGGCGATGTGAATGATACCGAGGCGATCCACCATTTTGCGGTGGCCTATCTGCGCCGTGAACAGGATATCGACCTGCGTGCCTTCGGTGTGAACTTTGACGTGTACGCGCTTGAGTCGGCGCTGTACACCGACGGCAAGGTTGATGAGGCAGTCAATAAGCTGGTCGCCAGCGGCCATACCTATGAACAAGACAGCGCGCTGTGGTTGCGCACCACTGATTTTGGCGACGACAAAGACCGCGTGATGCGCAAGAGCGACGGCACTTACACTTATTTTGTGCCGGACGTGGCCTATCATCTGGACAAGTGGCGGCGCGGCTTTGTGCGTGTGATCAACGAACAGGGTGCGGATCATCACAGTACCATCACGCGTGTGCGTGCGGGCTTGCAGGCGCTGGATGTCGGCATCCCCAAGGGCTGGCCGGATTATGTGTTGCACCAGATGGTGACGGTATTACGCAACGGCGAAGAAGTGAAAATCTCCAAACGTGCGGGCAGTTACGTCACGTTGCGTGAGCTGATCGACGAAGTGGGCTGCGACGCGACGCGCTATTTCCTGGCCGCACGCCATCCCGATTCGCAACTGGTGTTCGACATTGATCTGGCAAAATCCAAAAGCAATGAGAACCCGGTTTATTACATTCAGTATGCGCACGCCCGCATTAGCGCGGTGCTGGCGCAATGGGGCAGTGAACAGAAAATTTTGTTGCAAGCAAATGTTGGCCTGCTGAACAGCGAATACGAAACCGTCTTGTTGCAACAGCTGATCGATTATCCCCAAGTAATAGAGAATGCCGCGCTGGAATTAGCGCCGCATCTGATCGCCTTTTATCTGAAGAGCTTGGCAGCCGATTTCCACAGCTACTATAATGCCTCGCGCTTTCTGGTCGAGGACGACGCACTTAAATTTGCACGCCTGGCGTTGATTGCTGCGGTAGCCCAGGTGATACGCAATGGCTTGGCAATCCTCGGCGTAAGTGCTCCCGAGAAGATGTAAGTGGAATGTATAAAAAGGAATCCGCAGAATTATGAGCAGAAATCCAGATAGCAGCCCCTCCGAACGTCGCAAGGGCGGCAGCTCGCTGACAATTGGTATACTCGTTGGCGTGCTGGTGGGCGTTTGTATGGCTGCGGGCGTGGCTTGGTATATTATGAAATCACCCAGCCCATATACGAATAAAGAACAGGCGAAACCAGAGACTGCAAAGCCAGGGACTGCAAAGCCTGTTCCCTCGAACACCACGGAAAAGCCAGCCGCACCCACTGGCGATCAAAAACCGCGTTTTGAGTTTTACAATGTGCTGACCGATAAAAATGCGAACAACCTTCCAGGCAAACCGACGGACAAAGCCCCGCCCGCCAAGTCACCAAAAACAGACCGTAAACCTGCTGCCGTCTATGAGCCACAAATTTTGCAGGCAGGATCATTTTCCAGTGTCAATGATGCTGAAAATCTCAAGGCTAAGCTTGCCTTGCTCGGCCTTGAAGCTAGTATTCAACCCGCAACCATACCCGATAAAGGCCTGTGGTATCGTGTCCGGGTGGGGCCATACAAAAATGCGGGTGAAATGAATCACGCACGCAATTTCATGAAACAAAATGGGGTGGAGAGCACTCCAATGCGAGCCCCATAAATCAGGAGCGCCAAGTTAGTTTCCACCCATTCAGAAATTGTGTAGCTACAGTAAAATTTACTTGCTGGTTCCCATATTATTTTTCTTTTTAAAAGTAAGGAGTAAAACGTGAATAAATTGCTTAAAGGATGGTTGATTGCAATAGCGTTATTTGCCAACGGAGCAGTATGGGCCGATACGCAACCGGGCAAAAATTATAGCTTGCTGAATCCGGCACAGCCCGCCAGCACCAAGAAAATCGAAGTGCTGGAGTTTTTCTTTTATGGCTGCTCGCACTGCTTTCACTTGCATCCACTCTTGAGTAAATGGGAACAGACCATGCCTAAAGATGTTGAACTCACATTTGTACCCACAGTTTTCCGTGACTCATGGGAGCCGATGGCGAATACATTTTACGCACTGGATAGTATGGGACAACAGAAACAATTACACGATGTGCTGTATAGAGCTTGGAACGAAGAAAATATGGCATTGACCGATGTAGACAAAATTGCTGATTTTGTGGCTAAACACGGGGTCGATCGCGCTAAGTTCACTGCGGCTTATAATTCTTTCGCGATGCAAAGCAAAGTGACGCGCGCCAAACAAATGATCCGCAGTTATAACATCAGCGGCACACCTACACTGGTGGTAGACGGCAAATATGTGATCGAAGGCTTGCAACCTGAAGATACTATTCGCGCCTTGAAAGAAGTAATTGTAATGGCGCGTAAAGCTCATCGAAGCTGAAAAATTTATCAATGCTTTATGGAAAGCGGTAGCGTTTGAACGCCAATGAAACAATGAAATGCCGCTGCGTACAGTCATTAGCGGCGCTTCAAGTGGCTTGGGTCTGGCGCTCGCGCTCCATTATCTCGAACGCGGCGCAACAGTCGCCGCATTCGCCAGACGCGGTGATGTCCTTCAAGCCCTTGCCGCAAAATTTCCTGGTCAGGTTTTTTACTACGCGCTGGATGTACGCGATAGCCAGGCTTTACAAAATGCCGCTGATGATTTTATCGCGCATGCCGGTACACCGGATGTAGTCATCGCCAATGCCGGAGTGAGTATCGGCACACTTACGGAATTCGCCGAGGATATTGACGCTTTTCAGCAGGTGATGGATATCAATGTCTTAGGTATGGTGAAAACTTTTCAGCCGTTTCTGGCGGCGATGCGTGAGGCGAAATCCGGTACGTTGGTCGGCATCGCGAGCGTGGCAGGTTTTCGTGGCCTGCCCGGGGCGAGCGCCTACTGCGCCTCCAAGGCTGCTGCGATTTCCTATCTGGAATCTTTGCGAGTTGAGTTGCATGGTAGCAATGTGAAAGTAGTGACAATTTGTCCCGGCTACATTACCACCCCAATGACCGCTCATAACCCTTACTCAATGCCGTTTATTCTGGATGCGGATGAAGCCGCAAAACGTATGGTCCGCGCTATTGAACGGCAAACTACATTTACGGTCATACCATGGCAAATGGGTTTGATCGGGCATGTACTTAAATATTTACCCAATTTTATTTATGATCGAGTGTTCGTCAACGCGCCGCGCAAGCCGCGCGTTAATGGCTAAAGGCTCACAGCTAGAACTCCGCCAAGTGTTGCACACTTTGCCAATTTAGCGAGTTTTCTGTATTCTGCGTAGCTGTGTTACTTGAGGTTCGACAGGTTTGCGAATTTTAAGGATTTTTTCCCCACCCACTTATTTAAAGGAAGTCATAATGAAAACCATTTTTACTCTGTTGGCTCTATTTGCGTTTACCGGCACCGCCATTGTTGTACCTCAATCCAGCGCTTATGCCGCCAGCCAATATCCCAACAAAGGCAAAGTGCTGGAAGTGATGGACGCCTCAATTTATACCTATATGCAAGTTGAGAGCGATAAGGGTCCGGTATGGCTTGCCGCCTCCAAAACCACCGTCGCTAAAGGTGACATCATCAGCTATCCTAACGGCAATGTGATGACCAACTTTACCAGCAAATCCC
>JANYHX010000066.1 GCA_025362155.1 Gallionella sp.
CTTGCGTACTGTGGGTGCGCGCATCGGCGAGCGGCTGCACGGTGACTGAAGCCGCATTGACCCAACGGCTCACTGAAGGCAGTTCAACTTTTACCTTGGGTTGCGTGCCTATATCCTGCAATTTGTATTGCGGCACACTCACTACTACGCGCATTTCAGCAGGATCAAACCCGGCCATCAGTGGTTTGCCCGGCATCACCATCTCGCCCACTTCCACCAGCCGCGCCGCGACCACCCCGCTGTAGGGCGCCACCACGGCACTATAACCATGAGCAAGACTGGCTTGTCCCGCGCCCGCCTCGCTGGCGGTGGCTTGCGCCCGTGCTACTTGATAATCGGCTTGCGCCTTATCCAGTGCGGATTGGCTGATAAATTTCTGCTCGAATAATTGCTTGGAACGTTCATAGCTTGCCTTCGCATTCTGTAAAGTGGCCTGCGCCTGCAACACTTTCGCATTGCTGCCTGCGAGCGCCTGCGCGGTTTCGCGCTCATCGATCCGCAAAATCACCTGCCCCTTGTTGACGCGATCACCGACATCGAAATTTATTTCCTTGATGCGCCCGCTGATTTGCGCGGACACCGTGGATTGCCTCGTCGCCTCGACCAAGCCTTCGACGCTATAAGTCTGCTCCACTTCGCGATATTGAACCGGTGCAATAGCAAGGGGTTCGCTTGCGTGAGCGGTTGCCGCGAACCACAGCAATAAATAAAAAATCCATGAAGTTTTCATATGCGTTATCCCATTTACAACCATATATTAGCATATTCTAATATTTAAAGAAAAGCAACCTTTCCTCAAGCACAATCCCTCTAGCCATTTTGCCTGAATCATTAAATGGGTTTACAACGCGCCCACTTTGATGCACCAGCACACCGCAAGCAGTATCTCCACAAGTATGCAGACCATTATTTCAGGAAGAGGAATTATGGAAACCGCAACCATGCCTGTACACGCAAAACATTTTGATCGAGAAAAAGCACTAGAGGTGATTTTATACATCGCCATGGAGTATGGGCCAGTTCCCTCTGCAATCTACGACATGATGAAAGTTGCCGCCGGGCGCAATAGCATTGACATAGACTGGGACGAACTTATCAATGATGCCTTTAAGGTGACACAAGGCAGAAACATCAAACCCATTCGCCGCGCGAATATAGGCTTTCTGGCTGAATCCGAAACAAGCTGTATTTCCCAGACCATTGCACAGTTCGGTAGCAAATCATTCGGTGAGCTGACCGACATTACCCATGATGCCGCATGGAATGAAGTCAGCGAAAATCAATTCATCCCCATTGATGCAATCGCCAAAACCTTGCCGAACGCCAATGACGTAATAGCCTATCTGCGCGCGCACTAAATGTCGCCGCTCAGTGCATATTCAGCTAAAGGGATCCGCATAGTGTTCATCAATCAATTACCAAGCAGCTTGAGCAGTGCATCAATAGCAGGTTCTTTCCCCCGTCCCGCGTTCAAACATTCCGATCCAAAATTCTCCGCATAGTGATCACGCTGTGTCGCGTCATTATTCACAAACGGTGCAAATTGTTTCTTGAGGGCATGCGCATCACCAATTGGTGTTGTTCCAATCAGCCGCAACATCATCGCTTCAAAGCATGGCTCAGACTTGATCACCAGAATTTTCTTCGTTCTTGCCAGTTTCTCTGTTTTGGCATTCCAATCAGTATCCGTATCCAGCAGGGCGGCAACCATATCGTAATCGGCATTGGCAACCTGCCCGGCAGTCCATTTGATCACATGCAGCGCCCCCTTGCCGCGTGCATTCTTGATCGTCAAGGAAAGCCCGCAACCACGCGGCACATAAAGCTGCTTGAGATGATTCAGAAACGCCTCTTCATGGCGCCCCTCCCCCACGATCAACATCGTACGCTGCGCTTTCCAGATAGCCATATTCAGCGCGATCAGAAAACAGGCACAGCGCCGTATGCGCCTGCCATGTATTTAGCGTAATAGTTATCGTCGTTACGAATACCTTCTATCGCATCCATCCTGCTGGCAGAGCTTTCGCAATCCTCATCCTTTTGCACCAGCATCACCTGCGACTTGTGCACCAGGTTCAACACCTCGATAGCGTGGCATGTGAACAATAGCTGCGCCTGATTCGGGTTGGTTG
>JANYHX010000068.1 GCA_025362155.1 Gallionella sp.
TCAATGTCAAAACGGCTCAATCTGCGCGAATTCCAGCAGAACCTGATTAACCGGCTGCAGGCAAAGGATATGGCTGTGGAGCGCGTGTCCACGCTAGGTGTCCAGATAGCCGGAAGAAATTGGCTGGTAGACATGATGGATATTGGCGAGGTTTTGACAGTGCCGCTATTGACCAGCATTCCTTTTGCCAAGCCCTGGTTTCGCGGGGTGGTTAATGTGCGTGGCAATTTGTATGGTGTGGCCGATATGGCAGCTTACGAACACCGCGGCACAGCCTCCGGTGATATGGAAAACCGGATGTTGCTGGTGGCCCAGCGGTATGTTTTTAATGTGGGGCTGTTGGTGGATCGTGTGCTGGGTTTGCGCGACGCGCGGGAATGGCGAAAAAATGAGACGGATGGTCAAGTCGAATATCACGATGAACAAGACACCGTGTGGCGCAAGCTGGATATAACCGGTTTGCTGGAGCAGGCGGAATTTTTGCAGATAGGCACTTAACAATTCGATATTTAGTAATCCCCTAAAGGGAGCGAGGAATACCATGGCATTTAAATTACCCAAACTGAAAATATTTGGCTTGGCCGCAGCAATTTTATTTGTGCTGACTGCAATTGCTGCATATCTGAGTAATCTGCAGGATAGCAACAGCGTGCGCTATGTAGGGCAATCCAGCCAGTTGCTGATGTTGTCTCAGCGGCTCGCCAAAGATACGCAGCAAGCGCTGAGTGGCAATTCCTCGGCATTTGATGCATTGGAAGAGAGCCGCAAGAGCATGTCGAATATCCTGGCGAGATTAGACAAGGGTGAAGGAACATTGTCTGCGACCACTGGGGCTTCCCGCACTGCGCTGGATGCATTCATCAAACGTGTTAATAAAACTATGCTGGATGTGCAGATTTTGCAGGAAGGGCGTGCGGGTTTGGTAACTTTGGGGGCGACGCTATCCGCAATAAATTCGGTCGGGGGCGAATTGCGTCAACGCACCCAGACCATGATCGACAATTTCACTGGCGCACAGCGGGAGCAGGCAACCCGCTTTGCATTGTCGACAGAGCGTATTGGCAAGGATGCCGGTAGCCTGTTGGGATCGGACGTGACGATAGATCAGGTCGCCACCTTGGGGATGGATACCATTGCGGCGGAAGATAGCTTGGCTTTATTGCCGGTGACAGATGCAAATGTGGTGCGTGCGCGGAGTTTGTTTGATACCACCCGCAGTAGCGTCGAAATTTTGGTTGCCCAGGTGCGCAATCTGGTGGCGGCCAAGAGTGCCGCCAAAACCATAGTGGATGATTCGGATGCGCTGTTGGCCGGAGCACAACGTTTGGTGGATTCCTATCAGTCCACTTCGCGGCTTACTACCATGGTGGTTTTGGGATTGGTCGCGTTGTTATTGTTAACATTATTATTGTTGGCGCGAGCCTATGTGGAAGATACACGTCACCACGCCGAGGAGGCGGCGCGCATCAATAGCCAGAATCAGAATGCGATTTTGCGTTTGATGAATGAGATGGGCGATCTGGCGGATGGGGATTTGACGGTTCGCGCTACCGTAACGGAAGACATCACGGGTGCGATCGCCGACTCACTGAACTATACCACCGAAGAATTCCGCAAACTCGTCTCCCGGATTATCGTTGCAGTGGAACAAATGGGGCAGGCGACCAAAAATGCCGAAGATATTTCCACCGGCCTGCTGGATGCCACACAGAAACAGGCACGTGAAATCCAGGCCGCCGGGGAAGCGGTGGAATTGATTACAAAATCCATAAAAGAAGTGGATTCCAGCGCGGCGCAATCAGCCGCTGTGGCCCGGCGCACCCTGGTTGCGACAGAGCAGGGCGCACGCGCGGTGCGCAACACGGTGAGCGGCATGGATGCCATTCGTGAGCAAATTCAGGATACCTCCAAGCGCATCAAGCGGCTCGGCGAAAGTTCGCAGGAGATCGGCGAAATCGTGGATCTGATTTCCGATATTACCGAACAGACCAATGTGCTGGCCTTGAATGCGGCCATCCAGGCGGCTTCCGCTGGTGAAGCGGGGCGCGGCTTCTCGGTGGTGGCGGAAGAAGTGCAGCGTCTGGCCGAACGTTCCGGCGAGGCGACCAAACAGATCGGGGCGCTAGTGAAAACCATACAGGGGGATACCCATGATGCAGTGGCCGCGATGGAAAAAAGCACCTTGGGGGTTGTGGAGGGAGCCAAGTTGTCGGATGTGGCCGGACAATCGTTGCGGGAAATTGAACAGGTATCGAATGAGCTGGCGGGGTTGATCAATAGCATTTCCACCTCTACTCAAGTGCAGACCGACATGGCTAATGAAGTGGCAAGCGTAATGCAGGATATTCTGCAAATTACCGTTCAGACCACCAAAGGTACGAATTTAACCGCTGATTCCATCGCCCAATTGACCAGCCTGACATCTGATTTGAGAGGTTCGGTAGCGGGCTTTAAATTGTAATGGGAACCTCTAAAAATCCAGATTTTAGTTACGGCATAACATGCTGCGCATGTAAGCCTGCACAGCAACTTCGTTGTATCCCAACTGATGAAACTGCTAGCCATCCCACTAAGTCGCCAAAAAACGGCAACCAAGTGGTTGGTTATGCTGCGTTGCGGAAAAAATTTAGTTACGGCCAACCTAAAGGTTACCCTACACTAAAACTTCGTTTTCTGGCTTACATATACGCCATATGCGGCGCTGCGAAATTTTTTCCGCGCCTTGCATTTGGGCGAACTCTGAGTTTTTAGAGGTTCCCCATTTCGAACAAAACTGCCATGACTAACAACGCACAATTTGATCGCAACACGCTGGCCGCCGTGAAACCCGGCGTCGATGCCGCGCTGGCGCAAATCAGTACGCAGATGGAATTGTATTTCGGCGTTCCCGCTAATGGCGAAACGGCTTTGCAAGTATTGCGAGACGAGATGCACCGTTTATTGGGTGTGCTAAAAATGGTGGGCTTGAACGGGGCGGCAGTTTTTTGTGCCGAACTGGAACTCACTCTCAGCGAGTTTGCATCTGATCCGCAACAAGTTTCAGCATTGCATCGTGATGTGACGCGCCGAGCCTTGTTCGCGATCACCCATTATCTGGATACCCTGGCCAAGGGAGCCGATAACGCCGCGTTACGCCTATTCCCGCAATATCAGGAATTGCAGCAATTGCGTGGGCTGGAGATGTCCTTCGAACTGGACCTGTTTTACCCTAATCTTGATGTGCAACTGCCGCAACAAGTACTAAATCTCCCCGCCCAGCCTAATGCCTCGGCTGATGTAATGGCACGGTTTAAAATATTGCGCGGCCAGTATCAGCAAGGTCTGTTGAAATGGCTGCGCCAAGAGGATCTCCCGGCATCGGCGCAGCAGATGCAGCAGGCATTGGATGGCGCATTGCGCTGCATGCCACCGGATAGCAGCCGCGCTTTTTGGTGGATAAGCCTGTGTTTGCTGGATTGTGTGAAGCTTAATGGGTTACCCCCTGAAATGAATGTACGTAAAGTGCTCGGTCGTATCGACCAGCAATTGCGTGCTGTTATTGAAGGCAAGGCCGGGGATGTGCAGCCGGTGATGTACGAGATGCTCTACATGATCGGACGCAGCCATGCGGTCAGCAAACAGGTAGAGGCAATCAAGCAGGTTTACGCGCTGGATCAATACTTACCTGAACTTTCGGCGTTGTCGCCCAGTGAAGTAGATCAGATATTGGGCATGATGCGCGATCAATTGCGTGTTGCTGAAGAATGCTGGGAACAATGCGCAAAAGGTGATACTGCGGCGGGCGAAAAATTCATTAAATATGCCGAACAGATAGCCTTGCAGAGCGAGCAGCTGGATCGCGATGTGTTGCAGTATCTGGCCAAACAAATTCAAGAATTGTCGCAGTATGCGAAATCGCCCGACCATATCCGGACTATCTCTATCGATATGGCCATGGCGCTGTTGCTGCTGGGTAGCGGTATTGAAAATTACCGGCGCATAGGCAGCAGCTTCCAGGAGCAGGCGCGCATCCTGTCCGAGCGGATGCAGGCGGCCGTAGGGCAACAACCGGAAGACACCGAACGCCTGACCGAATTGGTAGACCTGCATTACCAGATGGAACAAC
>JANYHX010000081.1 GCA_025362155.1 Gallionella sp.
TTTACCTGTGCTTTGGTATTTTCCGGCGCAGTCTCAACAGGCTTACCCTCATCAACGATGCGCGCCAGATTATCGCCTTCAAAATAAAGCGTCAGGTTTTGCTTCTCGATTACTTTGGCGCCACGCTCCAGGCGATATGCATAATCCCAGCGATTGCTGTGAAATACATCGTTGATCATCGGTGTGCCCATCACATAACGCACTTGCTGTTTGGACATGCCGAGCTTAAGTTTTTCGCGCATATCCGCTATCACGAAATTCCCCTGACGGATGTCCATCTTGTAAGATGTCAAAAAGGGTACGCTGCTGCAGGAAGCCAACAGCACGGAAAGCAAAAGCAGTTTGATACGCATAGTCATAATTCCTTAATTTAAAGCCGCCGCATAATACCTTAAGCGGCGGTAGCCAACATCTCCGCCGCATGTTTGCGCGTCGTTTCAGTTATTTGTACGCCACCCAACATGCGCGCAATTTCTTCCACACGTTGTTCGCCATTCAGCGCGGTAATACGGCTTAGCGTGACACCATTTTCCACCGTCTTGCTCACTTGCCACTGCTGGTCGGCGGTGGCTGCGACTTGGGGCAAATGCGTAACGCACAACACCTGATAGGATTTACCCAATTTTTTCAGCAGATGTCCCACGATTTCCGCGACGCGCCCGCCAATGCCGCTATCTACCTCGTCGAAGATCAGCGTCGGCACACTGGCGACCTGTGAAGTGGCGACCTGAATCGCCAGGCTGATACGCGACAACTCGCCGCCCGATGCGACCTTGGCCAAGCTGCGCGGCGGGCCGCCGGGATTGGCAGCAACCTGAAACTCTATGGTCTCCAAGCCGTAAGCATTGCCCCCGTGATCATTATCTTGGGCCAACGGCAGCAAAGCCACTGCAAAATTACCGCCCGGCATCGCCAATGTTTGCAGTGCCGCAGTAATCTCTTTCGCCAATTTGTGGGCAGATTTTTTTCGCGCTGCCGATAATTTTTGCGCTGCAGCAAGATAGCTTTGCTGCGCGGTTTTTTCCTGCTGCTCCAGTTCGGCCAAATCAGCATCGCCGCCTAGCTCCGCCAAGCGCGCGATCACGCGCTGCAAGGCCACATCCAATTGCTCCGGCGCAACGCGATATTTGCGCGCCGCATCCATCACGCTTTGAATACGCTGTTCCTGTTCGCGCAAGCGTTGCGGATCGGTATCTAGTCGCTGCTGATAATGGCGCAATGCATACACTACTTCCTGCAATTCCGTTTGCGCGCTTTCCAGCATGCGCAATATTTCGCCCAAGCTGGCATCATGCTGCATGCCGTCACGAATACGCGCAGTCAGCGCGTTGAGTTGCGCCAGACACGCGGTGTCCGCTTCACTCAAGGTTTCCAAACCAAATTCAGCCGTTTCCAATAAGCTTGCAGAGTGCGCCAAGCGTGCATAATCAGCTTGCAACACCTCCCATTCCGGCGCACTGAATCCCAGCCCTTGTAACTCGTTACACTGAAATTTTAATAACTCGCGCTCAGCCGTTACCGCTTCGGCGTTCTCGCTCAAGCTGATGCGACGATGGCGTAACGTTTGCCAACCGCGATACAAAGTTGCAACTTTTTCCGCTACATCCACCGTACCTGCATAACCATCCAGCAACAAGCGCTGCGCATCGGGACGCACCAACGACTGATAGGCGTGTTGTCCATGTATATCCAGCAACTGCTCGCCCGCTGCACGCAGCTGTTGCAACGTTGCGCTGCGTCCGTTGATGAAACCGCGTGTACGTCCTCCGGCATCCAGCACGCGGCGCAGCAAACATACACCCTCATCGCCTTCCAGCTCTTGTTCGCGCAACCAGATTTGCATATGCGGCAACGCAGCAATATCGAACTCGGCCGCGATCTCGGCGCGCTCGCAGCCGTTACGCACCATGGTTGCGTCGCCGCGTTCACCGAGCGCCAACGACAGCGCGTCGATCAGTATGGATTTACCTGCGCCGGTCTCGCCGGTCAGCGCAGTAAAGCCTGCGGAAAAATCCAGCTCCAGGGATGAGACGATGACGAAATCGCGAATGGCTAAAAATTTCAGCATTAGGCAAACATTTAAAATGTTTGATTCCAGAGCAGCTTTTCGCGCAGTGTATGGTAATAGCTATGCCCTACCGGATGCAGCAGATAAACCATTTCGGGATGGCGGGTAACAATGATTTTGTCGTTCACCTGTAAGTCGTAGCTGGAGTGACTGTCGAAGCGTACTTGTATGTCACTAGAGCGGGGCACCACGATCTCAATTTCGGCAGATCCCTGTACCACAATGGGTCGATTGCTCAATGTGTGCGGGCAGATCGGAACCAGTTCCAGCACATCAAGGCTGGGATGCAATATTGGCCCGCCGGCAGACATTGCATAAGCCGTCGAGCCAGTGGGTGTCGAAACAATCAACCCATCGGCGCGTTGGTTATAGAGATACTCGCCATCAATGCGCACCTCAAACTCGATCATGCTGCTGGTATTTGTGCGATATACCACTACTTCGTTAAACGCCCGTCCGCTATACACTTCAACATCGTCGCGCAACACGCGTGCCGCAAGTAACAAACGCTGCTCGGTGACAAACTTGCCATCCAGCATCGCCGCCATCGTATCCTGCATATTGTCCAGCGTGAGGTCGGTGAGAAAACCGAGCCGCCCCTGATTCACACCAACCAGCGGCACATGGCTCAACGACAAAGTGCGCGCGATATTCAGCATGGTGCCATCGCCGCCCAGCACAATAGCCATATCCGCAGCGCGACTAATTTCAGTCAGATTCATTGCCTGATAGGGACTATTGTTTAGATGCGCGGCGCTCACACTATCCACCACCACGGTCAATCCTCTGGAGGATAGAAATGCGGCCAGGCTCATCAGCGGTGCGGCGATTTCCGGGGCGTTTTGCTTGCCGATCAGCGCGACAGTTTTGAAAGGGAATTTCATGAGCGCGATTAAACCACATCGCCCAGGCAATGACAAAACCGGCTTAAGCAGGGGAGGGCACGAATGCGAGACGCTGATCTATACGAGAGAGGCCTTCCCGTTACTGCTCCAATTACAACCGGCCTGACTACAGTCCTGAAATGTAATCCGTCAATGACTCAATTTCAGCATCGGTCAAAGACTTGGCAATTTTGTTCATCACCCCGTCTGGGCTGTTACTGCGTTCGCCGCTACGCCAGTGGAGGAGCTGAGCGCGCAGATAACCCTTGTGCTGGCCGCCTGTCACCGGGTAGGTTGAAATGTTAGGCGCTTTGCCTTTGCCGTTTATTCCATGGCAACTTTCGCAAGCGGGAATACGCCTGCTTGCATCACCTTGCAGGAATAACTTCTTCGCGACCGGATTGTCTCCCTTGCCATTACCTTGCATCTTTTTCTGGCTGGCAAAATAAGCGGCAATATTGGTCAGCTCGGTATCGTTAATGGTCTTCGACATGGCACTCATGATCTGATGAGTGCGCGCCCCAGTCTGAAAGTTACGAAGTTGCTTGGCAATATAAGAAGCATATTGTCCGGCAAGATTGGGAATTAAATCCTCTGCACTGAGCCCCACTTCACCATGGCAGCCTTGGCAAAAATATGATGAGGTCTTGCCGAGGACTGGGTTGCCGCTGCCCATGCGCTGCTTGATCGCCTCGGGAGAATCAGTGGCATGTGCGGTAGTGAAAGCAAGGAGAGAAACTGAAATTAAACAGCTAATGAATTTTTTCAAACAGCTCATCGTAAGCGTCCCCTTATAAAAATGTAATTAAATTATATGATCCATGTAATGATAAACCCATTCATGAATTTTATTAAAAGTTTTGCTTATTTGCGGCGAATTATACGGACCTCTATTGTGAAAACAGAATTAAGACGGGCAGCACTTTTTTGGCTCGCAGAAAAAGATCCTGCTTGCAAAGCTGAAGGGGTGCGTCGGCTGGCGCAAGCGTGGTTGTCGGAGGAAATCAAACTGGATCCGCAGGCGGCATTGACAGCACCGCAAACCATACCCGGTCATCCGTTTAAACCCGAGCTGGTGGCACCACGCTTGGCCAAGCGCCGTTCGATGATTACCTCAGAAGGCCGCGCCACCCTGATTCACGCGCTGGCGCATATCGAATTCAATGCGATTAATTTAGCGCTGGATGCGATCTGGCGATTCCCGGACATGCCAAAAGAATATTACGCCGATTGGTTGCAGGTGGCGGATGAAGAGGCATTACATTTCTCGATGCTGAACGAACATTTGCGAGTTCTGGGATACGCATATGGAGATTTTTTGGCGCACAGCAGCTTGTGGGAGATGGCCGCCAAAACACAACACGACATCCTCGCGCGCATCGCGCTGGTGCCGCGCACCATGGAAGCGCGCGGACTGGACGCCACTCCGCAAGTGCGCGCCAAACTTGCGCAAGCCGGAGATAAAGCTGCCGCCGCAATCCTGGATATTATTCTGCGTGATGAAATCGGCCATGTCGCCATCGGCAACCGCTGGTACAACTGGCTATGCGAGCAACGCGGCCTGGAACCTCTCGCCACCTATGCCCGCCTGGCAGCCGAGTATCAAGCGCCGGTGCTGCGTGGGCCATTTAATCTGGAAGCACGACGTGCGGCGGGATTCAGTGAGCTCGAGTTGGCTGCGCTAAATATTTCCACAGCCTGATAACGTTAAAGGGCTATCTAGCCTCCGGATTAGCTCAGTCCACTCCCTTTAATTTAGTTATAATTGTTTTGAATATGTAAGGTACAAAAGAGTAAATACTATGAATGAAGTGATAACGGAGACCGATAAAACGACCCATCCTGGTTTGATAGCTACACCGCGCGTGGGCGACTATACCGGCATCCTTCCGAGTCAGAAGATTAAGGAGATGCTGAGTAACGGCGAGATCAAAACGCTGCTGGCAAAAATTGATGATGACCAAGTCCAGCCCGCCAGCATAGACCTGCGCCTTGGGGACTATGCCTATCCCGTAGATACGAGTTTTCTTCCCGGCAAGGGTATGAGAGTCCTCGATAAAATGAGGCAGCTTGATGCCCGGTTTGCTGATTTCAAAATAGATATCAGCAAAGGCGCTGTTCTGGAAAAAGGGCGGGTATATGTTATCCCTCTTATGGAATCCATCAATTTAAGAAGTGGCGTTGCTGCCTTCGCTAACCCTAAAAGCTCAACAGGAAGGCTGGATATTTTGACGCGCCTGATTGCCGATGAAGCGAGCAGTTTTGACCAGGTAACAGAAGGTTATAAGGGCGATCTGTTTATAGAGATTGCGCCGCGAAGTTTCAGTGTAGTGGTAAAAACGGGCACCCGATTGAACCAGCTAAGATTTCGCCGCACACGAGGAGAGGGAGCGAAACCCATCACCGCCGCAGAATGGAAAAAGCTTCTTGATGACGGCCAGATTTTTGATTCCAGTGACCACGAAACAAATGCAAAATCAATCAAATCAGGGGTTTTACCTTTCACTGTAGATTTGAAAGGCTCTGGTGGTGAAGGCAGCCTAATCGGCTATCGTTCGAAGAAACATGCCAAACGTATTGACCTGGAAAGGCGGGACTATGACCCGTTGGATTTCTGGGAGCCAATCCGTTTTCACAAAACGTCTTCATTGATATTGGATCCTGATGAATTCTATATTCTCATGACGAAAGAAGCGATTGCAGTGCCGCCGGATTATGCGGCTGAGATGCTGCCGTATGACACCCGTGCAGGTGAATTCCGTGTCCATTATGCCGGTTTTTTTGATCCTGGATTCGGTTGGGATGCCAAAATAAATAGAGCGGGAAGCAGCAGGGGAGTTCTGGAAGTGCGCTCACACGAGGTACCCTTCCTGCTGGAGCATGGGCAGACAGTCGGATGGCTGCGCTATGAACGTATGGCAGCACGACCGGAGCTTTTGTACGGACAAGACATTAATTCTAACTATCAAGGACAGAGCCTTAAATTAGCCAAGCAGTTTAAGCAACTGTGAAGTTATATTAGCTTAGCACTCTTGTTTATACCTACCATTCTCCATTGCCTTTCCTCGTTTGCTTGAAATGCTCAATCTCGCGCCGATCACGTTTGGTAGGCCTGCCCTTGAAATGAAAGGGTTGCGGGTCAGTTTTAAGTTGGGCAATGATCACTTCACGGCGCTGACGGCTTTCGTCGGTCTCACGATATAGTTTCTGCGCTTCGGGTGCGGGTCCGCGTTTATTGGAGAGTGCCAGTACCTCCACGAGGTACTGATAACTTCCAACTTGGATGCTTAACAGGTCTCCCACGGTCAACGATTTGGCAGGCTTGACACGTTCATTCCTGACCTGCACTTTACCGCTCTCAATGGCGCTGATTGCCAGCGAGCGTGTTTTGAAAAAGCGCGCCGCCCACAGCCATTTATCAATGCGGAATTTTTCTGTGTGCTTATCTGTAGTCATTTTGATTGAATGCAAATTTACACATTTTAAATGTCTTATCAACGGCCATGGCCCGGGAAATATTCATGGCCATGCGAAACATCGCCGGTAGTTTTCATCCAGTTATTTATGAAGGCGGATTGCATTTGCGCGACTGTCGGGCGATGCGGAAGTGGAAGTCACGCCAATGATTTTTATCCTGCGCATGACCGAGCCAGTATCTGCAATGCCCACACCGCCGGTAAAGCTGATTTTTCTGTCTACAATCAATAATTTTCGGTGGGTGCGATTATTCAGTCGAGCCAGGTTAACCGGTACGGCACTAGGCCCAAGCAAATTTCCCATGGAGCGCAAAAAATGCGGCTCACATCGCGACCTTAGTCTTTTACGGGGGTATTTATTTCGACAGCAGCGGATGATCTGCGGGTAATTGTTTTGCGTACCAGAGTGCAAGTTTATGCCGTAAGGTTTTTTCGGCAACCTGATCTTCAGGCAAGGGCTGAATGACTTTGTCATGGGCCAGCAGGCGGTAGATGTATAACAGCTTCTCGCTGGCGGAATCAGTGGCTTCAAATTCCACCACGCCGCGCCCCTCGGCATATTTGACGCCTGCGATTAACGCTGCCTTGAATAATTCTGCTTCATGTTTTAATTTTTTCATCGCGGTCCTCGTTATTGTTTGGCATCCAAATCCTCATTCAAAAGATTAATCGTGTCTGCTTCAAATAACGATTTCAGTTGTTCTGAGGCTTGCTGTGAATTTTGAATGAGCTGAGCCTCATCAGAATGAACCGCATGCTGCACCTCTATCAATTCTTCATCGTGTTTCCTGAACAGCGCAACGGCACGCGCTGCGGCGGGCGCGGCAAAACCCATTTTCTCCAGCGCCTGTTGCGCGACGGCGATACTGGACAAAAATGTCTCGCGATAAATCATCTTGACACCCAGGTCGCGCAACTGAAAATAGTGTGCTCTGTTGCGCGCCCGCGCCACGATGGGCAAGTCGGGGAAATGTTGACGAACCAGCGCAGCCGTTTTCAGTGATGCGGCGACATCATCAATGGCGAGCACAAAAAGTTTGGCCTCAGCGGTCTTGGCGGCCAATAACAAATCAAGGCGGGTCGCATCGCCAAAATAAATCTTGTTGCCAAAACGGCGCACGAAATCTACTTGCTGATAATTCACCTCCAGTGCGGTAAATGGTATGCCGCACATTCTTAATACACGCGAAACAACCTGCCCGACACGTCCGAAGCCGGCGATGATTACCGGGTTGCCGGGTCCGTCTATCACATCATACTCAGGTGTGCTTTTGCGCTCAAGCCAGCGCGTGCTCATGCGCTCGTGCGCGATCATAACCACGGGCGCGAGCAGCATCGAAATGGTCACTGCCATAACCAACAGCTGTGAGGTGTGAATGTCGAATATGCCCAAACCGGTTGCGGCGGCAAACAGCACAAAAGCAAACTCACCACCCTGCGCAAGCGCCACTGCAAGGCTTTGGGCAGTATTATTGGGCGTGCCGGTGGTGCGAGAAATTGCATACATCACGGCAAACTTGACCAGCATCATCCCCAGCGCCAATCCAAATAAAGTAAGAGGTGCATTCCACAGCAGCGTAAGGTTGGCGCTCATGCCCACGGCCATGAAGAACAGACCGAGCAACAGGCCTTTGAATGGCTCAATGTCAGCTTCAAGTTCGTGGCGAAACTCAGAATCTGCCAGCAAAACGCCGGCCAGAAATGCGCCCAGCGACATGGACAAACCGATTTTTTCCATAATCAGCGCTGTACCTATCACCAGCAGCAACGCAGCAGCGGTAAAAACTTCCTGGCTGCGGTTGTGCGCAATAAATTTGAGCAAAGGGCGGATAACCAGCCTACTACCGGCGATCAGCACCGCGATGACAATCACGCCTTTGGAGACCCCCAGCCATTGGCTTTCGCTATGCACTGTTACCGGAGCCAGCAACGGTAACAGCGCGAGCAGCGGAATCACCGCCAGGTCTTGAAACAATAATATTGCAAACGACTCTCTGCCATGGCGGGTCAATAATTGTTTGCGCTCGGTTAAAAAGGACATGACCAGTGCCGTGGATGACATCGCACAGCCCAGCCCGATGATCAAAGCCGCCTGCCAGTTAAAACCTGCGGCTATGGCAAGCGATGCCACCACCAAGCCCGTCGCCATTACCTGCGCGCTGCCCAGCCCGAAAACTGAATTGCGTAAAGTCCATAATCGCCGTGGCTCCAATTCCAGACCAATGAGAAACAGCAATAGCACGACGCCGAATTCGGAAAATTCCAGCGTAGATTCGACGGCACCAATGACACCCAGCCCCCCTGGCCCAATGATCATGCCCGCCGCCAGATAGCCAAGCACCGCCCCAAGTTTCAGGCGCTGAAAAATGGGCACGATAAGAACTGCCGTAAGCAGAAAAATCGCGACTTGTTCGAGCAGGTGCATAGCGATCAAACCTTAAATCTAGAATCAACACTCGGGCAAATTAATTAACCTAGAAACCGCACCCTTAAGAAGAAGCTGATGTATGTGAACGATCTGGGTAGGCGCGCTTGAATGCTTCCACAATGTCGGGATCAAATTGCTGGCCTGCTGCCTCTTGCAGGCGACGCATTGCTTCCTCGTCTGGCATTCCCTTGCGGTAAGGACGGTCGGCGGTCATAGCATCAAAGGCATCGGCTACTGCAAGGATGCGTGCAGCCAATGGAATTTCCGTCCCGCGCAAACTGTCGGGATAGCCTTGACCGTTGTACCATTCATGGTGATGACGTATAGCGGGAATAAACTCGCGAAACAGGTGCATTTTGGAAAGGATTTGGGCGCCATCATCTGGGTGATGTTTGACGATGACATATTCTTCTTCAGTCAGTCTGCCGGCCTTATTGAGTATGGAGGACGGCACACCGATTTTACCAATGTCATGCAACAACCCCACTATTTTTAACCCCGCCAGTTGCTGCTCGTTCCAGCCCAGGGCTTTACCTATCATAAGCGCATAGTTTGTGACCCGTTTAGAGTGGCCAGCCGTCCACGGTGATTTTTTCTCTACCGTTTCTGCCATGCCTAGTACGGTTTCCTCTGTTTGGTTCCGAAGGCGCGAGAACAGACGGCCTAGCTCTGTGGAGATGCCTATCATATTTACCATGGCCACGCACAATGCAATCTTGCGATCATTCAGTGGATCACGTTCGCTCGACCTGAATTCGCCAAAAATAGCCATGCCCTGCGCCCGCTCCTTATGCACAATAGGAATGCACAGGACATTCGTTTCCTGGTCGCCAAACAGCAATGCCGATTCGCTGGCGCTTAAATTATCGCATCGCTGCAGCAGGCCGAATTGCTTGCTGTGCATGAAGCCCCATAACAGGGGGCATTGTTCTTCCGTCACTTGGGTTAGTAGGGATTGCACCTGGGGGAGATTTCTTACCGAATGAACCGCTCGCACCTCGAGTTTTGTGGCGGACATATCTAATATCGCAATGCGGCACCAGGTCACTTTGGCTGAATCAGCGAGAGACTTTACAAACTGCTGAAGTATTTCCTGTTCAGTGGCGGACGAGTTCAACAATTGGCTCATTTCCACCAGCTTGGCCAATTCCATTGTCTGCTCGCGTATAGAATTGTCTTGGCGGCGCAGCAGGACCTGGACTTGCCCGGTCATGTTATTAAATGCGCTAACGACGGTGCTGATTTCCTGGCCATAAGCCTGTTCAACCGGTTGGCTGAAATCTCCCGCAGCCAAACGCTGGGTACCAGCGCGGAGCCCGAGCAAAGGCTGAAAAATAAATTTATTTCCGAACCAAGCCAGTGCGGCCAGGATTAGAAGTTCGCTGCCCGTCAGGAACGGCTGCAAAGCCGTGTTGCGGCTCAGCCAATAATCTATGCCCAGCATCAAGCCCAGCAGCAGAATCAAGAATGCCATTAGCAGACGGATATTAATGCTCACCTCCCAAGTACTCTTTAATGCTGGATGAAACATAGCCGGTAAAAACAACCCAAAACAGCAGCCCTAACAGTAGCACAGTAATTAGGCCCAGCAATTTATGGTAATTAGGCGAAACGTAACCAAAATTAATTATCCCAATTTGAATAGTTCGGAATGGACGCCGTATCCACATCATAGACACCCTGTGCGGCTTGGGTATGACACTTGTCGCAAAAGCTTAGCGACTTTACCCCCTTATTGCCCTTGACCATTTTTTCGGGGATATCATTGTGTTTGCGGGAGATGTAACGCAGCTCGGTGATACGCAAGGGTGTAGGGCCATCCGTCGTGGCCACGGCGATTTTGCGTGAGCGTTTGTACCATGATTTATCTGCTGCGTTGTCCACTGCATAATCATGAATGACCTTCAACGTGGCATCGTCGAGTTCGGCATTGACACCGAAATGTTTGCGCAACGCGTCCGGAGTCAGCAGCGCTTCCCAGGATTTGGCCGGTAACAAACCGGGTTGATAGGCGAAGTGACATCCACTGCATTCATCTTGATATTGTTTGTCGGTGACCGGCTTCACTCCTTTGGTTCTGGAAAAATTAAACAGCCAAAAAATAAAATCCTCTTCCGCGCCTGCATATGCACTATTCAATGCCAGAGTGACCGCTAATAATGCGGCTTCCCATTTCCTTTGCATCATCTCACTCCATTACCAGGTCATTTTAATCGCCACAACCATAGCCGCTGCGCCTAATTCAGCAATACCTGAATGGTTTACCGGCACGGTGGAATGGGCGGAAGCATTTACTGCATAAAGCATGAGTAGTGCACCTGCCGCTGCCAGCCTCGCATGCATTTTATCCGGGTCGAAAAAACTGTCTTCCCAATGAATGTCGTTCCAGTGAACCACCAGTCCGGTCATTACTGTGGCTATGGCCATCGCAGCAGTCGCGCGTGCCAGCCTGGTGTGAGTGGTACCGGACGTCTGACGGGGCTGCTGCTGTGAAGCGGTTGTGCAGTTGTCACAACCTTCCCCTGGCGCGGCCAACACCGTCAGGCCTGCTAACACCACGGTCCCCAAACCCAAATATTGGTGAGTCTTTCTGCCTGATATCCACGGAGGGTGAAATTCCGTAGCAGGTAGGGTTATATCCGCCTGTCCCTGGATGACATCGGCCTCATTCGCTGCCAACAGGTAGACCGGAGAATTAAAGGATAAGGATTTTAATGACTGGGAATTATGGGTATAAAAACTGGCGGCAGTCGGTAGATCAAGATTCACACTATCATCTGCGTACACCATTCCGGATAAAGCCGCCAAGAAAATACCCGCGATAGTATTTCTAAACTCAATCCTGCATTTCATTTCTTAAAAGCCCCCTTTAAGCTACTTTTTTTGTTCCGCTGTACGGCAGGTTTATCTGCCCACTAGCATTAGCCCAGCGGTTTCTTGACATAAGCGAACCAGAATATGACAACTGCGACCAACATCAACACGCCGAGCCAATTATAGGCGCGCTGAATACCTTGCCCCGATTCAGCGGATTTAAACCCGGTGAGCATGGAACGCAGCAGATTCTCACGATGCAAAATACTGCTGATCAGCACGCCGATGAGGTGCAGCACTATCACGCCCAGCATGATATAGGTCGCCGCCCCATGCAGATCACCCACGACATCGCTGGCATCATCTTGTAGCGCCATCACGCCAGTCACGCAAATAAATATTCCCAGCCCCAACAGCATCCAGACCGACACACTTCCCGCCGGATTATGTCCCAGATAATGTTGCGGTTTGCCTTTGATCAAGGTGAGTAAATATATAACGATTTCCCTAGGGTTGAACAGGAAGGAGCGAAACCGTGCATAGCGTGTGCCGGTAAAACCCCACAGCAAGCGAAACACCAGCAAGCCCAGCAGGATATAGCCCAATGCCACATGATAATTGCGCAGACGTTCCGAGTCTGCCGTCAGATAGGCCGCGACAAAGGCCAGCACCTGTAACCAGTGAAACATTCGTGTGGGCGCGTCCCAAACCAAAATACGTCGTAGCATGATGCGCCTTTTCTACTTGGGTATTTTTACATCGTCTTCGTTGAAATCCCCGCTCTCCGCCTTGGTGTGGCACGCGCCGCAATTGGCCGGACTCTTGACCTTGGGGTTTTTCCAGACGCTAGTAGACACTTCGCTGTGTTCGGACTTGAACGAACGGGTTTCGGTGATGCGCAACAGTGGCTTGCCCGATGCATTATATTTTTTGGCGCTGGCATTTTTTTCCAGAAAGGCCGTAATCTCACTGGCGGAGGCGGCATCCAAGCTGGCATCGCTGCCAAAATGCTTGTCCAGCCCTGACATGATCGCGCGCCATGATTCGGCAGGTAACATGCCCGGCGGATAGGCTACGTGGCAGGCACTGCACTCACTCTTCCACCTGGCATTGTCGGCCGTGCGCTTCTGGCCATCATGATCGTCAGCTTGCGCAACAGAAAGCGTCGCGCTCATCGCCAGCGCGACAGCGACATTTCGGGTGAAATTTTTTATATGGAATAGCATGATAGTCTCCTATTTGTGTATGGTGAGCAGGTAAGTAATCACGTCACCCTTCTCTTGTGCCGTGCATTCACGATCAAGCACATCGTTACAATTGCGCTTGAACCATTTAGCTACTTTTTTCATATCGGTGAATCGTTCTTCATTGGCCGCCGGAGCGAGCGGCTTGATGATCTTGTCAGTCTCGGAATGTTTTCCCTGCGCGGCAGGGTTGTCGGTATGGCAAGTGGAGCAACTCAAATTGTGATTATGTTTGGTCTTGAAAAAATTCTCCCCGCGCGTGGCCGAGAATTCCTGAAATCCCGGCGTGCCCGCTGCTTCAACTTTAAAAGTAGCCAATACCTCGATGGGTGTTTCCGCAAATGCCGATTGTATCGGTAGCTCGGCAATCAACATCAGTACCGAACCTAATGTAAAAATTACGCGCAACATAAGTGACCTTTAAAAATAATGCTTCATTGAGTAGTTTGTAAGATAGAAGTTCGGTCTAGATAATAATTTATGATGCGTACACTTCGCTGGTTTTGTGTTAGGAGCGCCGCCTCACGGGAAGGACATACGAATGATTTTATCGCCCGCGAGCGCAATATCCCGGATTTGCACAGCTCGTGATTGTAAAGCCGGTTGAGCGGCGCAGCGTCAATGGTAGAATCTCTCCTATGCTCAACGACCGCGCACAAATCCTGCTCAAGACTTTGGTGGAACGCTACATCAGCGAAGGTCAGCCAGTCGGCTCGCGGGCGCTCCTTCAATATTCCGGGCTGGAAGTCAGCTCGGCGACTATCCGCAACGTCATGTCCGAACTGGAAGACATAGGCTTGGTAAGCAGCCCGCATACCTCGGCAGGCCGCATTCCCACTGGCTTGGCGTATCGTTTGTTCATTGACACCATGCTCGTCACCAAACCGCTGGACAGCGTGAGCATGCAGCAGATGGAAAATAAATTACAGCCGGACAATCCGTCGCGGCTGATCGCCCAGGCTTCCAATATCCTCTCCGAACTGACCCACTTCACCGGCGTGGTCGCCACCGCGAGACGCAGCGCAATCACTGTGCGCCAGATCGAATTTTTACGCTTGGGCGAAAAGCGCGTGTTGCTCATCATCGTGATGCCAGATGGCGAAGTGGAGAATCGTGTACTGTTGCTGGAGCGCGATTACACCCAATCGCAACTCACCGAGGCGGGCAACTTTCTTAACCAGAATTATATTGGTTGCAGCTTCTCGCAAATTCGTGACCGGCTGCGTGGAGAATTGCAACAACTGCATCAGGACATGAGCGCGCTGATGACAGCAGCACTGGCCGCAGGCGATGCCGCGCAAGCAAAGCAATCCGAAGACTATGTGATTAGCGGCGAACACAATTTGTTGCATGTGGCCGATCTGTCCACCGACATGAACTGCTTGCGCGGATTGTTTAATTTATTCGAACAGAAAACCGAGCTGTTGCAACTGCTGGATGCTGCCCGCCGCGGGCAAGGCATTCATATCTTTGTCGGCAGTGAATCCGGCCTGGCATCGCTAGACGAATGCAGCGTGATCACCGCGCCCTACTCTGCCGACGGCAAAGTGGTAGGTACGCTCGCCGTAGTTGGTCCGAAGCGCATGGATTACGAGCGTGTCATTCCTATTGTGGACATCACCGCGCGCTTGTTGGGCAATGCGCTTTCGCAAAACTAAATTTTCTAATATTAACTAACAGGATTATTTATGGCCTACCAGATTGAACCCTCTATCCCTCACGGCACACCCGCCAAGACCGGCATCCTGCTGGTCAACCTCGGTACACCTGATGCGCCCACTGCCGCAGCCGTACACCCTTATCTCAAGGAATTTCTGAGCGACCCACGCGTCGTGGAGATACCCAAGTTTATCTGGTGGCTGATTTTGAATGGCGTCATCCTTAATACTCGCCCGAAAAAATCTGCCGCAAAATATGCATCGATATGGATGAAAGAAGGTTCGCCATTGCGCGTTTACACTGAAAAACAGACTTTGCTATTGCAAGGTTATTTGGGTGATCGCACCAGAGCACCTTTCGTGGTGGACTACGCAATGAGCTACGGCAATCCCTCCATCGCCCTCGCAATGAAAAAACTCAAGGAGCAAAATTGCCAGCGCATTTTGATTGTGCCGATGTATCCGCAATATGCCTCCAGCTCGACAGGTACCGTGTTTGATCTGGTATTCCGGGCATTACAAAAAATGCGCAGTGTTCCCGCCGTGCGTACCGTCCGGAATTTTCACGACAACTACGGCTATATCAAAGCACTGGCGAACAATATCAATGACTACTGGATGAAACATGGCCGCCCCGAAAAACTGGTTATGAGCTTTCACGGTGTGCCGCAATACACCTTGGAAAAAGGCGATTTTTACCATTGCGAGTGCCACAAAACGGGACGCCTGCTGGCACAGGAACTTGGCTTGAGTCCTGAGCAATACGCGATCAGTTTCCAATCGCGCTTTGGCAAAGCAGAGTGGATTAAACCCTATACCACCGCCACCCTGCTCGAACTCGGCAAACAAAAAACCAAACGCGTGGACGTGGTCTGCCCTGGTTTTGTCGCCGATTGTTTAGAGACACTGGAAGAAATTGCGATGGAAGGCAAGGAAGATTTTCAGCACGCCGGCGGCGGCGAATACCACTACATTCCTTGCCTCAATGAGCGCGGTGACTGGATACTCGCGCTGACCAATCTGGTATTGGATAATTTGCAGGGCTGGCTGATCGAGGCGAATGCAGGAGAACTGGAACAAGGCAGGCTGCGTGCGCTGGCGATGGGGGCGAAAAAATGAAATTGATGCACACGTTTTTTATGTTTTTATTCCCCCTGACAAGAATTTCCTTTTTGATTAATAATTACAAAGGCATCACGATAAGCATCCACGACACGCCAAAGCGATCAGCGACCATGCCGAAGCGCGAGGAGAAGAAAGTCTTGGTCAATGGCATCTGCACTTTTCCGTTTTCACCCAGCGCGGCGAACAGCCGCTCAGCCTCGTTATCGTTTTTCACCGAGATTGTCAGCGAAATGCCCTTGAAGTCCGGTTTACCGGAGCATAAACCGTCGGAAGCCATTACCGTTGTCTCGCCGATCCGGAAGCTCGAGTGCATTATCTTGTTGTCCGCACCGGGCGGTATCATACCGGGCTGATGAGGTTCGGGACTCTCCTTGTAACGCATCAGCGTCGTTACCTCCGCGCCAAGCGCTTTGCGGTAGAACTCGATTGCCTCCTCACAGCGGCCTTCGAAATACAGATAAGGTTGAACTTGCATGGTGTTTACTGCCTTGGGTAGTTAGTCATCGTGCCAATTCTATAATACGCTTACATTACGCCAGCGTTATCGTCGGCAACAATTGCCTTTTTGGCGCCGCGGGTTGATGTTTGATCCCGGATACGAATAAATATTCCACCAATCAATCCTGCACTTGCGGCAAACACAGCTCCCACAGAAAATGCCAGATGGTAACCTGCATTCAGTGCTTCGATAGATTCGCGACCTGATATCAGCAGGCCGTGCGTCCGCGCGGCGGCCACGCTAGCGAGTACCGCCAGCCCTAGCGCGCCCCCTAGCATGAACGAAGTATTGACCATACCTGAGGCAAGCCCGGAGTCGCCCGGTTCAACATCGTTCATTGCTGCAAGTAACACTGGGTTAAGCGCCATACCCGCGCCTATGCCGAGCAGCAGCATGCCGGGGAGTATGTGAGCGATGAAATTTCCATCGACGGGCGAGAGAGAAAATAACCCCAGCCCCGCTGCGGCCAGCAGCAGCCCTACCGCGATAGGCGGCCTGGTGCCGAAGCGCATGACGATTTTAGCGGAAAGCCCCAGCGAGAATGCGGCCATGATCAGGTTAGCTGGTAAGAATGCAAGGCCGACCTGCAGCGGGCTGTAGCTCAGCACGAGTTGCATGTACAGCGCGGAGATGAAGAACCATGCGAACATCGCGGCTGCCCACAACACACCGGTGACATTGGAAACCGCCACATTGCGCAAACGGAACATCGCCAACGGCATCAGCGGATGTTGGACTCTTGATTCGATAGTGAGGAAAATAACGAGCAGCACCGCTGCAACGCCGAGCAATACCAGAGTCTGCATCGATATCCAGCCCGCCTCATTACCATTCACGATCGCATACACGGCGAGCATCAGGGAGCTCGTCACCGTTATTGCTCCCGCGACGTCAAGCCGCTCACCGTGCGCCTGTCCACGCTCATCCGGCAACAGACGCATGCATAGCGCGTACACTGCGACGCCAATCGGCAGGTTGACAAGAAATATCCAGTGCCAGTTGAATGCATTGGTCAGCAGGCCGCCGAGCAACACGCCTATGCTGCCACCACCAGCACACACGAAGCCATAAATTCCCATCGCCTTGGCGCGGTCTTGCGGCTCGGAGAACAGATTCATGATCAGCGACAGCGCAACTGCGGAAACAATCGCGCCGCCCAGTCCCTGTATTGCCCGTGCGGCAATGAGTAACGCTTGAGTATTAGCCAATCCACACGCCGCAGAAGCGAGCGTGAACAAAGTAATGCCAAGTAGGAAAAGTTTTCGCTGTCCATACAAATCTCCCAGCCGTCCACCCAGCAGCAGAAAGCCGCCGAAGGTGACCATGTATGCATTCACCACCCATACCAGCGAGGTTTCGGAAAAGCCGAGATCAGTCCGGATTGAAGGCAGCGCGACATTCACAATGGTGGTGTCGAGAACAATCATCAACACCCCGGCGCAAAGAAGATAAAGCGCGAGCCAGCGCGTATGTTCGTTACTGCTCTTGTTCATGGGATTTCCTTTATTGTTACTGATACGGCTGACTGCGATCACTTTTCTGTAAGCGCCTTCAGGTTAGCCAGGCTATCCTCGAAATCCTTGCCTATCATCTTGTCCATATTAACGAACACCGA
Source organism: Gallionella sp. (assembly GCA_025362155.1). Taxonomy (GTDB): domain Bacteria; phylum Pseudomonadota; class Gammaproteobacteria; order Burkholderiales; family Gallionellaceae; genus Gallionella. The sequence continues at coordinate 17,812 of JANYHX010000081.1, forward strand.
AAATAATTTGGATAGAAAAGAAGCTGGTCCGTGCATACTCCAGTTGATGTGCGTCCCGCCACCTTGAGCCTGCAAGTCCAGGTCGGCCATGTTGTGGCCTTCAAAGGGCGCGATGAAATCCAGCTTGAGCTGCACTTTTGAGTAAGGAATGGACTCGGTAATTTCCATTTTACCTTTACCGACTTTGCTGTTGCCTTCCCACGCGTACACTGCCCTTTTTCCCTGTGCCGAGCCGCTAAAGGTTTTTTTCATGTTCGGATCCATTTTTTCCCATGTGGACCAGGCTCGCCAATTGTGCAGATCATTGATTTGCGCAAACACCTGCTCCGGTGCGGCCTTGATATCCGCAGATCGTTCGACCCGGAACGTGTCCGGCTTGGTCGCCGCAAAGATCAGAACTGCGGCGATAATAATAATGACTGCGAGGACGATAATCATAAGCATTTATATTTCCTCAATACGATTGTTTAGCCGGAACGTTAGCCTGGGGTCGCGTCGGGCTCCATATAAAATACTTCCCAGATATGTCCATCCAGATACTCATATCCATGGCTGTACATAAAGCTGTGATCCACCGGCTTTCTAGGCGTTGTTCCGCCAGCAGCCCCAGCCTTGCGCAGCATTACATCCACCTCGGCCGACTGGCGCAAAGACAAGGCTATCATGGCTTCGCTACTTTTAGAGGCATCGCAAATCTGCTTTTCGGTAAACGTCTGGAAAATTTCTCGACCAGCAGCATTACGAAAATGTCTCCGCTGATGTTAGCGCTTCTTAAGGCCGTTCGGGCTGAGCTTGTCGAAGCCTTAAGCTTTCGCCAAATACTCCTCCAACTGCTCAAACGTCCCGCCCCAGCCTTGCCGCATACTATCGTGCATTTTGGCAAAGATTTGATATTGTACTTCGGTCGCATTCAGCGGCGCCCAGCGCAAAGTAATAGTGGTTTTACCGTTCTGCTCTTCAAATGTTGTCGTTGAAAGTGTTTGCAGCGGCCAATTGTCTATCATAGGCGCGGGTGTAACGTCGCCCTGCGCGTTCGAGAAAGAAGAAACCAGCACCAATTTTTTCGGTGCATCAATTTCGCGAAAAACCCACTTGCCCCACATCTCCTTGCCATCCGGCGAGCGCATCGCATAATGAAATGTGCCACCCGGCCGAAAATCCAGCGCAGCATGCGAAATGGTCGTCCCTTTCGGCCCGAACCAGCGCACCAGATGCTCGCGCTCCGTCCATGCCTGCCACACCTTTATGCGTGGCGCATTGAAAGTACGGGTAATAACGAAAATCCTGCTCGGCAGTGGTGCTAGCGTTTTTTGCGTCCAATTTTTCTCTCCTTGGGTTTGGGTGAAAGTTTTTTTGGGGTGCGGGATTTTTTCTGCGGGGATTGCATGGTTTTTAAATAAGCATCCAGCCGGTCGAAGCTCTCTTCCCAGAATTGGCGGTACTGCTCTATAAAATCAGCCACCTCTTGCAGCGGTTGCGTATTCCGCGCGATGGTGAACAAGGATTACACGGGAACGTGAACACGGTTTACACGGCATCGTGAACAAGGATTGCAGGCGATCGTGAACAAA
>JANYHX010000117.1 GCA_025362155.1 Gallionella sp.
TTGCCTGCCGGGCCGGACTGATGCGTCACCAGCGTCTTGCCCAGCAACTCCTGCGCAGCCGCTTCGACTGCTTCGTGCGTCTGGCAGATTTTGATGCCGCCCGCTTTGCCGCGCGCGCCGGAATGAATCTGGGCTTTTACCACCCAGACATTGCCGCCGATTTCTCTGGCACGCTGCACCGCTTCTTCGGGGCTATGCGCTACCCCGCCCTCGGCAATTCTGACGCCGTAATCTTTCAGGATTTCTTTTGCCTGATATTCATGGATGTCCAAACCATTTCCTCCGCTTACAATTAATTGATGTTATCTAAAATAATCCATTGTAAATTGGGATTATTTTTTCGCGGCGATGTCTTGCGCCGCTTTAACGACATTGCTGGCCATACGTGCGGAAGCGGCATCGATCATACGTCCGTCCAGCGATGCTGCGCCCTTGCCTTGTGCCGCCGCTTCTTTCAACGCGGCGAGGATGCGCTGTGCTTTGTCAACTTCCGCAGCAGGCGGCGTGAATACTTCATTGGCGAGCGCAACTTGGGAGGGATGAATCGCCCACTTTCCTTCGATACCCAGCGCAGCTGCGCGCTTGGCAGCCAGCATGAAACCGGCAGGATCCTTGATATCGCCGAACGGGCCGTCGATGGGACGCAGCCCATAGGCGCGGCAGGCAACGGTCATGCGGCTGATCGCAAAGTGCCATTGGTCGCCCGGATAATCGGGGTTGAGTCCGCCAATATTGATCGTTCTGGCACGATTGCTGGCCGCATAATCGGCCACGCCGAAATGCAATGCTTCAAGGCGTCCGGCTGCGCCATGGCGCGCGATGTCTTCGACGTTGGCCATGCCCAGCGCGGTTTCAATCAGCGCTTCGATGCCGATCTTGTTTTTCAATCCCTGCTGCGCTTCCAGTTGATTCAACATGGCTTCGACCATATACACATCCGCATGCACGCCTACTTTGGGCACCAGCAACGTGTCGATCTTGTGACCGGCCTGCTCGACCAGATCAACCACATCACGCACCATGTACTGGGTATCCAGCCCGTTGATGCGCACCGACAGCGTGATGCCGTGACCCTTCCAGTCCAGATCGTTGATTGCCTGAATCACATTTTTGCGCGCCTGGATCTTGTCGTCCGGTGCGACTGCATCTTCAAGATCGAGAAAGACAAAGTCCGATCCGCTTTTCAGCGCTTTTTCAAACATGCCGGGATTGGAGCCGGGTACCGCTAATTCGCAGCGTTGCACGCGTTGTACTTTCGCCTGATATAAAGTGTGGCTCATTTATTTTTCCTGAAGTGGGTTATGCAGAATCATCATGAAATCAGCAGCGCGGATTGTATTTCAAATTCATACTCGCTGTTAAGGTGAAATAGACTTGCTTCAACAATTATGGCTTTGTTGACCACTGCACAGACTGCACGCTGTGACTGCGGGAAAGTGGAGCCAGTAGTGCGTACAATTGCACGCCACCACACTCCGATAAGGAATTCCAAAATGAAAACACGACGATTAGGCACAAAGGGTCCCACTGTTTCATCCATCGGCCTGGGCTGCATGGGCATGAGCGATTTTTACAACAATCGTGATGATGTCGAATCCATTGCAACTATCCATCGCGCCATTGAATTAGGCATTACCTTTTTCGATACGGCCGACATGTATGGGCCCTATACCAACGAAGAACTACTCGGCAGAGCGATCAAGGGCAAGCGCGATCAGGTTTTCATCGCGACCAAATTCGGCTTCGTGCGCGACAAGACCAATCCGAATGCGCGTGGCATCAATGGAAGCCCGGATTATATTCGCCTATCTGTCGAAGGAAGCCTGAAGCGCCTGGGCGTGGAAATGATTGATCTCTACTACCAGCATCGCATCGATCCCCAAACACCTATCGAAGAGACCGTCGGCGCTCTTGGTGATCTGGTCAAAGCCGGGAAAATTCGTTACATAGGCCTGTCCGAAGCTTCGCCACAAACGCTGGAGCATGCACATAGAATTCATCCGATCACGGCCTTGCAAAGCGAATACTCTCTCTGGACCCGAGATCCTGAACAGGGCGTGCTTGCTACCTGCCGGAAACTTGGAATCGGTTTTGTGCCGTACAGCCCACTTGGGCGGGGCTTTTTGACTGGCACAATCACGCGGCCTGAGCAATTCCCAGAAGATGATTACCGTCGCACCAGCCCGCGCTTCCAGGGCGATAATTTCACCAAAAATATTGCGTTGGTGGCGAAGGTAAAAGAAATCGCTGCTCTTAAAGGCTGCACGCCGGGGCAACTGGCACTCGCCTGGGTACTGGCTCAGGGTGACGACATAGTCCCGATCCCCGGCACTAAACGGCGCACTTATCTGGAAGAAAACGTGAAGGCCGTCGACGTAAAACTCAGCAAGGATGAACTGGCAGAAATTGAGGTAATCTTTCCATTTGGCGCAGCAACGGGTGCACGTTATGTTGAGACAGGCATGAAATTGTTGAATGGCTAGTGATGATCAACGGGATATGCAGTAAGAATATGCGATCCCAATAATCCTGACTGGTGCGGAGCACCAGCCAGCTATCATGCATCTCTTTTAATTTTGCGCAATAAGTTTCCGATGTCTTCTTCCTTTCCCCGTGCCCGTTGGGTAATGCCGTTAGCACTGTTCATCCTTACGGTCACATGGGGGTACACGTGGGTTCTGGCTAAACAGGCGCTGGTTTATGCGCCGCCCTTCGCGTTCGTTGCAGAGCGTTGTGTCGGCGGGGCTTTGGCTCTGCTCTTGGCACTCAAGCTGATGGGGCGACCGATTAGACTGGAAGCTCCCGGACCGACTCTGGCCATAGGTCTAATGCAGGTAACGGGCTTCATGGCGTTGCAAACATGGGCCTTGGTGGAAGGCGGCCCGGGCAAAACGGCAGTGCTAGTTTTTACTATGCCCATCTGGACCCTGTTGATTGGCTGGCCGATTCTGGGGGAGCGCATTCGCGGCAAGCAATGGCTGGCTGCCGTGAGTACACTGACCGGCCTGCTGCTGATCATCGAACCGTGGAATATGCATTCCAGCCTGTTCAGTAATTTTCTCGCTGTGATGGCTGCATTATGCTGGGCCATAGGCACAGTGCTGGTTAAGCGTCTGCGTTCACGGCAACAGGTCGATCTGCTCTCCCTCACTACATGGCAAATGTTGCTGGGCGCAATACCGCTGGTACTGCTGGCGCTGATAATCCCGGAACGCCCCACGGACTGGTCCGTGCCGTACATCGGCATTCTTACCTTCATATCTGTGATTAGCACGGCCATGTGCTGGTGGCTATGGATTACTATTCTCGACCGCGTGCCTGCATGGGAAGCCAGTCTTTCAGTTCTCGGAATACCAGTGGTGGCGATTGTTTCTTCCCGCATGATATTGGGGGAGGAATTCAAAATGAGCGAGGTGGCAGGCATTTTTTTCATCGGCGGGGGTCTGGCATTATTGTCCCTGATTGGATGGGCAGCCAGCCGCCGAAAAATCTGATCAAGTAGCGCTGTAAGCTGCAAGAGCCGTGACTGTTTCAACTCTTATTACAAAAAGCTCACTCTTGCAGTGAGCTTTTTGTTTTGCTTAGCCCCGAAAGATATTCGTGGTGGAAATCAGAATTTTAAGTGCTGGCAGGAAACATACAAGGAAGGAAAAGTACATGGTATTACGGTCGAGAAATACTCCTTGAATAAAAAAGCCAGCCTCGCGGCTGGCTTTTTTATTGGAAGGGATGAACTGCGACTAAGCGCGGCGTTTGAATTCGTTGGTACGGGTGTCGATTTCGATCTTGTCGCCGATCTCGACGAAGGCGGCAACCGGCAACTCAAAACCGGTGTTGATCTTGGCCGGCTTCATCACCTTGCCGGACGTATCGCCACGCACTGCCGGTTCGGTGTAGATGACTTCGCGGATAATGGTGTTAGGCAGCTCCACCGAGATGGCTTTATCGTTATAGAACACCACTGCGCAAGCCATGCCGTCTTCGATGTAGTTGATCGCGTCGCCCATGCTTTCGGCTTCGATTTCGTACTGGTTGTATTCGCCGTCCATGAATACATACATCGGATCCGCGAAGTATGAGTAAGTTACCTCTTTGCGATCCAACATGATTTGTTCAAATTTGTCGTCGGCGCGGTACACGGTTTCCTGCGCGGAGTCGGTCAGCAGATTCTTCATCTTCATCTTGACCACCGAGCCGTTGCGGCCTGAGCGGCTGTACTCAGCCTTGAGCACGACCATCGGTTCAGTGCCCACCATAATGACGTTCCCTGCGCGAACTTCTTGTGCAATTTTCATGTTTGCTGCCCTCAATTTTCTAGGCGCGCATTTTACCGATTTCTTGGCAAAAATCCAGCAAATTCAAAGCCAGATTATTTACAGCCCATTGCCGCGAGCAGTGTTGCGCATGCTGCTTCAACTCGCCGAGTTCAGCAGCAAAGAGCGGCCAGGCCTGCCCTGAACTGCTTTCCTCATTCCAAGCCTCCCACAAACTTTCTAGTGCGAGGACTGCGCGTATCCCCTCTCCCGCTTGCGGGAGAGGGCTAGGGTGAGGGGCGCTGAGATACCCGCCGTATAGCTTCAGGAACGCATGCAGTTTTTTCAAGTGCGCCTCGTCATGCTGGGGATAAATTTGCCAAATAAACGGTTGCCCTGCCCATAGCGCCCGCACCCAGGAATCTTCGCCGCGCACAAAATTAATATCGCACGCCCACAACAGCAGGTCATAGCGTTCCTGCTCAACGAACGGGAGTACGCGCACATGCAGATTACCGCGTACATAATCATTGCCCACACGCGGCTCAGTGTCATCGAAATATTGCCCCACTTGCTGCACGATGCGCCCTTCTGGAATGAGACACAGCACGGGTTGCGCACTGATAGTCCACGCATTGAACAAGCCGTGCAGCGCGGCATTTTCATAGCTGAACAGCGAGATTTTCAATGTTCCCGCCGTTGGCATTTCCATGCCTATGGACTGCCAGAAAGCCTGTTGCTGCCTGGCATCAACTTGGAATGCATCGCGCCGCGCCAATAAATCTCGTTCCAGCAATAAACCGCCTGTTTTCCTGGTGAAGCCGGGAAAGAAGAAATATTTGGTCAATGGCAAGGTCGGATGCGGCGAAGGCAATTTATGGCAGCCATCGACCCAATCTTCGGCGCTCAGGTATTCCAGGTTGATCCAGATGGGTTTGTGTGCTTGCGCCGCCATCGCAGCGATGTATGAGTCAGGTAAAACACAAGCGAAGGTTTCGATCACTACATCGGCAGGGGGTGTCTCAGGGAATTCAGTACTCCATAGCCGCACTTCCACGCCGCGGCATTTTTGTTGTTCCAATGCCGCATCCGTTTCCGGACATAGCTTGGCCAGACTGTGCAAATCATCCACCCACAATCTGACTGCCCAGCCCTGCTCATTCGCCAACTGCCGCGCCAAGCGCCAACACACGCCGATGTCACCGTAATTATCGATGACGCGGCAGAAGATATCGGCATGCAAAGCGGGCGCGTGCATTTTAATTTCCAGCTATCAATAAAATTTTGGGTGGAAGTGCGCAGGCGTACAGTAGGCAAGAACGGGGCAGCAGAAAATATTCAATGGTGGAGGAATGATCGTTCACTTCAGATGAATGCAATTTATAGATTGGAGAAATGTCATGCCCTTAAAAAAAGGAAAAAGCCAAGCAGCTGTCAGTAATAATATCAAGACCATGGTACATGAGTGGGAAAAGGACGGAGCCATAGGCAACAGCCACCCTGCCACCAAGCAAAAAGCGGTCAAGCAGGCCGTTGCGATCTCATTGAAGAAAGCCGGAAAAAGTCGCATCGCCCCGTTGCATGGCAGCAAAAAGTAATTCCTGCGGAGGCTTTTTATTCCGCACGCAACGCCTCCACCGGATCAAGCCGCGCCGCGCGCCGTGCGGGTATGACCCCCGCCAGCAGGCCGATGCTTACTGCACTCAGCTCGGCGACTACGGCAAACAACCATGGCGTGTGTACCGGCAAGGCCGGAAACCACAGGTGCAAGCCTTGTGCAATGCCCACCCCCAGTGCCAGTCCTGCAAATCCACCCAACGCGGACAGCAGCATCGCCTCGCCCAGAAACAGCGTCAACACTTGCCGCTCGCGCGCCCCCAAGGCGCGCAGCAAGCCGATCTCGGCAGTGCGCTCGGTGACCGCCATGGTCATGATGGTCAGAATACCGACACCGCCCACCAGCAAGGAAATCCCGCCCAGTGCGCCCACCGCGAAGGTGATCACATCCAGCACCGAGCCGAGCACCTCAAGGGCTTTTTCTTGCGGGATGAGCGTGAAATCTTCGCGTCCGTGGCGTTCCTTGAGCAGCGCGGTAATGGCGCGCACCACGCTTTGCAAATCGGCGTTAGGTTTATAGCTCAACTGAATTTCCATCAGCCCCGGACGATTGAATAATTCAAGCGCACGCGCTGCCGGAATGAATACGGTATCGTTGAGATCAAAACCGAGCATCTGCCCTTTTGGTTCCATCACGCCGACCACCCGGTAGCGCTGGCCACCGATGCGCAAATAACTGCCGAGCGGATTTTGCCCAGCGAATAATTCCTGGCGTACTTTTGAGCCGAGCACCACCAGCGCGCGCGCTTGGGTTGGATCATCATCGGGCAGAAAACTGCCGGTCTGCACCGTGCTTGCCAGCACCTTGGTGAGATCATGCCCCGCCCCGAACACCGTGGTGCGGCGCGTCTTGCCATTGACGCGCAGCTCGGCATTGCCGGTCACGCTGGGATTGATGTATTCCACATTCGCCAAGTGGCGCAAGGCCTCCGCATCCTCAATGGATAATTGCCGCACCGAGCCGAGGATGCCCACATTTGCGCCATGGGTCTGCGTCTTACCGGGCTGAATAACGATCAGATTGGTGCCGAACTGGCTGAACTCAGCCAACACAAATTGATGCAGGCCTTCGCCTATGGAAGTCAATAGAATTACCGCCGTGATGCCGATGGCGATGCCCAGGCCGGTCAGGAAACTGCGCATCCGATAGGACAGGAAGCTGGAGGTGGTGAGGCGAATTAGATCGGGAAGTAACATAAGCCGTTATCCAGCGGAAGCCGGAATCCAGTCAATAAGAAACTTCCCGCAACGCGGGACAAAAACCAAAAGCCTGTTGGATAAAATCGCTGGATTCCGGTCTGCGCCGGAATGACAAAACTAAAATTTGCCGAGACATCCATCATGATCTCGCCAATGCCATCACCGGATCCAGCCGTGCCGCGCGTCGCGCAGGCCACACGCTGAATAAAATCCCGGTGCCCAGTGAAGTGCCTATCGCCGCCAGCACTGCCCACCAGGGTGCGGCCACCGGCAATGACGGATAAATTTGCGCGATCACTTGCACGCCGATTTCGCCCAGTATCAAACCTACCACGCTGCCGATACTGGACAACAGGATCGCCTCGGCGAAAAATAAATTTCTGATTTGCGCGGCGGGCGCGCCCAAGGCTTTGAGCAAACCGATTTCTTTGACGCGTTGCGAGACGGCGATCAGCATCACGTTCATGATTAAGATGCCCGCCACCGTCAGACTGATCGCAGCGATGCCACCCACCGCCAGCGTCAAGGCGCGCAGGATGCGATCGAAGGTCGCCAACACCGCGTCCTGTGTAATGACGGTCACGTCGCGTTCGCCGTTGTGGCGGCGCAATAAAATTTCTTCGGCATCGCGCTGGGCAGGTTCGATGGCATCGCGGCTTTTGGCTTCTACCAGAATGCGGAACAGGCCGGAGCTATTGAACAGCATGTGCGCTGAGGCGACCGGCACGATGACGATCTCATCGGTATTGAAACCCATCGATTCGCCCTGACTCGCCATCACCCCGATTACGCGAAAACGCCGGTCTCCCAAGCGCACCCACGCGCCGATGGCCTGCTCCTGACCAAATAATTCGCGCCGGACTTTCGCGCCCAGCACACACACCGACTCGCTGGAATGTATATCACCGGCAGGCAGGAATTGCCCTTGTCCCAAACTCATGTGGCGCACTTCGAGCAAGTCCGCAGTCGAACCCAACACCACCACGTCGCGGTTGAGCGCGCCCTGAGAAATTTGTGATGAACCAACAGTCAGCGGCGCAATCCGCCCTATAGCGCGGCTGCGCAACAAAGCTTGCGCATCGTCCAGCGTGAGTTCGCGCGGAATTTGTCCGAGCAACATACCCGGTGTGATACCCGCCGTTTCGGTGCGTCCGGGCAACACGATGACCAGATTGGTGCCCAACGAAGAAAATTGATTGACGACATAGCGCCGCGCGCCCTCGCCCAAGCCAGTCAGTACCACCACTGAGGCGACACCGATAGACATCGCCAGAATCATCAGCAAAGTGCGCGTGCGGCTACCGCGCAGGCTGCCGGAGGCGAACTGTATGACATCAATTAGCTTCATTTAGTCTACCGGTCACGTTGGCACAAATAAATAATTCGTCATTCCGGCGCAGGCCGGAATCCAATCAATGAAATAATTCCCACGCAACGCGTGGACAAAATCTAAAAGCATATTGAATAAAAACCACTGGATTCCGGCCTGCGCCGGAATGACGGGATTGGGACTTTTTAGAGATTTTCATTTGTAATCTGCCCGTCCACCATGTGTATCTGCCGCGCTGCACGACTGCCAATCACCGGATCGTGGGTGACGACGATCAAGGCTACCTGCTGTGCGACCATTTGTTCGAGCAGGCTCATCACCTCTTTGCCGGTAGTCTGATCGAGATTACCGGTCGGCTCGTCAGCTAGCAGCACAGCCGGGTGCATGCTGGTGGCGCGGGCGATCGCCACACGCTGGCGCTGCCCACCGGAGAGCTGGTCTGGCCTGTGATCGGCACGATCCGTCAGACCATAATTTTCCAGCAACTGCACCACGCGCGCTTTGCGTTCAGCAACGGAGATGCCCGCCAGGATCAGCGGCAGCTCGATATTCATCGCAGCCGTCAGGCGCGGCACCAGATGAAACGACTGGAACACAAAACCGATTTTTTCGCTACGCACCTTGGCCTGTTGCTCGTCATTCAAATCGGTGACGTTGCCGCCATCCAGCTTGTAAGTGCCGGAACTCGGGCGATCCAGCAGGCCGATCAAATTGAGTAAGGTAGATTTACCGGAACCGGACGGCCCCATGATGGAAACATAATCACCCGCCGCGATATTGAGATCAATGTTGCGCAAAGCGTTAACCTGCTGATCTCCGACAATGAAGCTTCGGCTGACTTGGCTAAGGACTATCATTCAAATACTGCTTCCATTGGAATCCATCGGTCATAGAGTGCCGAAAGAAGTGCGAAGCTGAACCCTTTATAGTTTGCGCAATGCGGAACAACCAATTTATCAGACATGGGGCATAAGCAATGGCTTAAAGTCCAGAATCTTTTGCGATTTTATGACGAAGCCAAGGTTGTTTGGAATTTTCGAGAGGCTGATCGGCACTTGCTTAAGTGGGATTTCAATCGTTTGTATCTCACCTTCTGCCACATGCTGAGGACCAGCAAAAAGCGCACCAAGCAGAATAATTCTATTTGCGCCAACATAAGTACAACCACGCGCATCCGTATAACCCCCTTGGTCAAAAATCAAAACTGGGCTGCCACTCGACCCTGGAAAACACGCACAATCAATAACAAAGATTGGCAATCCGTTGTAATCATACTTCGGACTTGTAGCAGTAATCCCGCGCCTAATAATTGGCAGATTGTTTTTTTCATCCCAAATCCCATTCGGATAACCCAACATCGTGATGTTCTCCAATCCTGAAAGAGCATCTAGTTGAACCGCTGAAGGGATATGACTTTCTTCAAGAGGGGGTGCAAAAAATTTGATACTTTGATTTTCTGCTTGACGTATTAATGGTGCAAGGGGAAAAACAGCCAAATCAACATTAATGTCTGGATGCTTCAACCAAAGACTTTCAAAATTATCCAGCACTATACGATCATATACTCCGAGAATTGGCTCACCCACACCATTGCTTTTAGTTAATACGAACGTGCCTCTAATTCCATCTGCTATAACGTGCTTATTGGTAATGATAACTGGTATGTTCGTTTTGTCGTCAATGCGAAAAGTAAAGAAGAATCCTGTTCCAGTTGATATGTGACCATTTTTCAATTGGCACTCAAGCCGAACAGTCGTATGCATTAACATTTCTGCAAGCATCATTGGCATAACTTCCTCTTAATGTGACTGCCGTAGTTTGGCGTACAAGGGCGGATTCATTTAACAGCCTTCCCAACCTCCGGCTGCACCCGCACCCCGGCCTTCACCCCGGCTTGATCGAGCGACATCACGATCTGGTCGCCTTCATTCAATCCAGAGAGGATTTCGGTATGATCCCAGTTTGCCAAACCCGTCGTCACGGTGCGTTCTTCGAGTATGCCATCGGCGCGGTAGAACAGTACCTTCTTCCCTTCCAGCAAGGTTGGCGTGGGGATGCGCAGCACATTGTCATGGGTTGCGTGAATGATTTCCACATCGGCGCTGTAGCCCACCAATAGATTTTCTGCTGCCGGAGGTTCGTCAAAGGCCACCTCCACTTCCACTGTACGCGCCTGTTTCTCGATCTCCAGAACATAGGGTGCGACGCGCTTGACCTTGCCTGCAAAAGTCTTGCCTTTGATCGCATCCAGCGTGATGCGCGCCACCTGCCCTGCTTTGATGTTGGCCGCGTCTACTTCATCAATCGGCGCGCTGACAAACATGCAGCGATCATCAATCAGATCAATCGCTGGTGGAGTCGGGATGCCGGGCGGTGAAGGTGTCGCGTATTCGCCCAACTCGCCGCTGATGTCCGCGACCACGCCGTCGAACGGCGCGCGCAACACCATGCGTCTCAAGCCCGCACGTGCCGCGTCTATGCGTGAATGGCTTTGCCCGATTTGACTGCGCGCGGCTTCACATCCGGCACGACTTACCTTGGCGGCGGAGATTTTTTGGTCGACGCCTTCGGCAGAAATGAAACCCTTCTCTTTCAACTGGCGCGCGCGCTCCGCTTCCTTCTCGGCCAGGTCAGCCTGCATACACGCCTGTTGCGCCTGTGTCTGTGCCGTGCCAAGTTGCGCTTGAGCCAATTGCTCCTGCGCCTGCAAATCGTCGTTCCACAGCTCCAGCAATATCTGGTTCGCTTTGACGCGCTGGCCTTTTTTCACCAGCAGATGAGCGATCTGCCCGCCCGCCGGGGGTGCCAGTTTGGCGCGATGGCAGGCCTTTACCGTTCCCGCGCGGGTGTTGCTCACGGTCGCTTCCACCGTTCCACGCTCGGCCTTGGTCAACTGCACGTGGAGTGGCGCGGGGCGCGTGAAGTACCAGACCGCAATCGCCAGCAGCACCAGCCCCGCCAGCCACGGCAGGTAGCGCTGAAATATATTTTGCTGCGGAGAATTCATAGCCGGCCTATTTATTAATTTTATTTATCTCAATACTAATATGCACTAATTCTTCGTGGATGCGTAACTG
>JANYHX010000190.1 GCA_025362155.1 Gallionella sp.
GAGAGTCGCTGAATTAGAGTGACGCCCAACCCGTCAGTCAAGCGGGACGCGCCTTCGGCGCGCCCCTTACTTTTACGTTGGGCATGACCTATGTCACTCGATAACGCAATCTCTAATCTCCACAAGGCTCATCAAGCTGGCCAAGAGAAGTACACGTACTTTTTGCTCGCTGCGGCTGGCGCAGCAATTGGTTTCGCCGTACAAAAGACAGAGGGGCTTTCATTATCATGGTGGTTACTACCTGTCGCTTTAGCTACTGTTTGTTGGGGTGTTAGCTTTCACTTTGGTTGTAAAAACGTAATTTGGGTGCAAACGTCAATAATGGCAAACTTTAACTTACTCCAATTACGACAAGGCTCTCATCCAGAGCAGCCGCCACATCCAGAGCTTAACTCGGCAGCCATTCGAGGTGTAGAAAGTGCGCTAGAAAAAAACGGCAACAAAGCACAGTTCTACGGCATTTGGCAGTTTCGTCTACTTGTGGCTGGTGCCATTTTCTTCATTGCTTGGCGTGTTGCTGAGATGGCGCGTATCTCGTGAAAAGGCCCAATTAACGTTAGCGGGCACAACGGTTACTGCGTGGCTCTTGTGCGCCGGGCTGCTGCGGCCGCCATACCCACAGCAATGTTACGATCAACATGGCGTTGAACATGGGGAAGCCCGATAAACTGAGTGCGACAGTGCCACTGAGTGTGTAGAAGATTCCAACGGCAAGATCGATTATCTGGATAAATATCATGTTCACAATCCAGAACCTGTGTTGGTCAGGCGCCTTGGCGATGGCGAACATCCCCGCGCCGTAGGCGAGGAAGCGCGCCGCAAGCATGCCGAGCGGGTAATTGATGTCATCCATCGGAACAGTGTGCCCCATGGCATGCAGCAATTCATGCGGGAAAACGAGGTACGCAATACCGAGTATGATTTGCGCGACTCCGACGATCATGAGAAATATTTTGAGCTTCATGGCAGCACCCTTGATATAGTGGAGCCCCGATGTTAAGAGCACCGGAAAAACCGCACAAGAACGCACCAAATTGATAGCCGCTTACTGAATTGATAGCCATGAACCAAGAGCCACCGTCAAACATACTATGCCATGCCGATTGTCCTGTCCGGGCAACTGCGGAAATCATCGAGCATAAGTGGGCTACTCTGATTGTTCGTGATCTGCTGTCCGGGAAAAAGCGATTTTCCGAGTTGGAAAGATCGCTTGATTCGATAAGCCCAAAAATCCTCAGCGAGAGACTGAGGGAGTTGGAGGCCAAGCAGGTCATTAGCCGTACGGTGCTCCCGACGGTGCCGCCGACAACCGAATATGAACTCACTGCCATGGGCAAGGAGTTCGAGACGGTAATTCGTGCAATGCAAGACTTCGGCATTTTGTTGCTGAAAAGTGCCGAGTCGCTGAAATAGGCCAGAATGAGTAATCCAGATTCGCTACCGTTGAGGCTTATCGCTCCTCCGCCCGTCATGTACATTGGAGCGCTGTTGCTTGGCGTCACGATTCACATGCTCTCACCGATTGCGATTTTTTCTGCGACACATGCCCATGAGATTCTGGGCGGCGCCTTATTGGTTCTCAGCGCCGCATTCGCGCGCTGGGCATTTTTAACAATGCGGCGACTAGGTACCACCGCGAACCCGAAGAAGTCGTCGGAAGCTTTGGTAACAAGCGGGCCTTTTCGTATCTCGCGCAACCCGATTTATGTTGCCATGACAGGGCTATACGTGGGCGTGGCGTTCTTGATTAATTCCACTTGGTTACTGATATTGCTTGCCCCGTTGCTCATGTTCATGCAATGGGGTGTCATTCTGAGAGAAGAAGGATACCTCACTGAAAAATTCGGTAGCGAATACGTAGCATACTGCTCGAGGGTTCGACGTTGGTTATAGTGCCCGCTAACAACGCCATCAACTCGGACTCGCCAAAGCGGCGCGATGCGCCGCTTTGGCTCGCCGGTTATGGCGAACGTTAGGGGTGGTTCTACCCCGATTTAACGGATACTCAGTTAAGAGCGGGTTGATGAATATTAACAACTGCCCACTGCACTCATGCTGCTGACAATCCCATGTGTAGATAGGAATAGCTGGTATTCATGGCTGGTGTAT
>JANYHX010000209.1 GCA_025362155.1 Gallionella sp.
GATATATCCATAGCCGGTTTCCGGTGCGTCAGGCTGAATGCCGAAAGTGACCAGCGTGCCTTGAGCGGCCAGTTCCATTGCCTGTGCAACCGCTCGCGCAAAAGCGGATTGATCGGAAATCAGGTGATCAGCAGCCAATACCAGCAAGAGCGCATCTTCACCATGGGCGTTCTCCACTTGCAATGCTGCAGCAGCAATGGCAGGCGCAGTGTTGCGGCCAAAGGGTTCGAGGATGTAGCTGTTGATGAGGTCGTGGTATTGGGTGCCAGCTACTTCGCGGTATTCGTCTTCGGTCTTGAAAAGGAGTTCGCGATTGGTGACGGTAAGGGTTTCCACCACATCCGGTTGAGCGACGCCGCGCAGCCAGGCTTTTTGCAGCAGGCTCTGCCCATCCGCCAGGCGGATAAAGGGTTTGGGATGCAGCTCACGGGAAACCGGCCAGAGCCGGGATCCCGCTCCGCCACAAAGGATCGTTGGGATTAATTTCATGGTAGTGAGTAAGTCAATAGACTATGTTGATGAATCATTTATTGATTGTACTAAAAACTTGCAGAGTAGGCACAAGGGAAATTAATGAAAGCGTGGGAATGGGATTTGCTGCGCAATTCGATAGCAGTTTTTAAGGAAGCGCTGAATAAGTCCGTTCGTGGTGATAACCAATGACTTGCCGCGTTAGCAGCTTAGTCAGATGGCTAGTAGTTTCATCAGTGTTTCCCGTTTGCTCCTTCGATACACCGCGCTACGCGCGGCACTTAGGACGAACGGGAAATGTATCGAACCATAGTTGGGAGCTTATACAGTACTTCCCTAAATAATCTCTTTCAACTCCCCATTACCAAACAATAACGCACAGCGCACTTTTTTGCTTGTATATACCGTTTGCATCGCCGTGCGGTATTCCTCCAGCTGCGCACGGTACGGCGCGGGGTCGGCGTTTGCGCCGGTCTTGTAATCCAGAACCCACACTTCGTCGTCGAATTCCACCAGCCTGTCGATGCGCTTCAATTCACCGCGCGCATTGACGTAGGGCATTTCGTTATGCGCGTTAAGGTAGTGTTGTGGATCAAAAAAGCGTTGTAGTGAAGCTTGCGCAAGCAAGGCCTGAGCTTGTTGCCAGAGGGTATTCATTTCGCTGGGCGGAATACCGAGGCTTTGTTGAAGTTCGCTCTCGTTCGCCGTTCGCTCCCCCACCCCAGCCCTCCCCCGGAGGGAGAGGGAGTGAGTGGTAAGGTGTTGCAGCAACGCGTGCAGCCAGGTGCCGCGACGCTGTTCTAAAGTGGCACTTCCCGCGCGCTGGCCGGTGGGAATGGGTTGCCGCAATGTTTGCTCAGCATTGTCGCTCCCGCGCAGGCGGGAGCCCAGTTCCGCTTGGCTGGCCTCCGGCTGGAGCCTGCCTTCCAATGGGGTAAGCGGAAGGAGGAATGACGAATGTAATAACGGGTTATCGCGCTGCTGCACGACAGCCGCGATACGCCCATACCATGAGGCTTCAGTCGGTTCCCCATGCCCGCTCACCAGCAATCCCTGTTTAGCGCGCGTCATCGCGACGTAGAGCAAATTCATTTCCTCGCGCTGTGCATAAGCTTCATCGGCATCGAAGTAAGGCGCGCGCTTCGCGCCGCGTCCGCGCTTGTCGCTGTACAAAGAGAAATGTGCCGGGCGCGATTCATTGGGCGGCCAGTCGAGCAGCACGTTGTAGCTGTCAGTTTTGTGCTGTGTGTCATTGGCGTCGAGCAGCCATACGATGGGTGCTTCCAGTCCTTTGGCCTCGTGCACGGTGTAGATGCGCAACGCGTTGCCGACCTCGCCGACCTTGCCCTCGTCCGGCGATTCATTTTCTGCCGCGCGCAATTCGCGCAACTCGGCGAGAAAGCGCGGCAGGCTGGGATAACGCCCGGCATCCACGTTGAGCGCGATTTCCATAAAGGCTTGCAGGTTGGCGCGCACTGTCTCGTGCAACTCGGCGGGCAGTGCCGCTGAGTAGCGATGCAGCAGGTCGCCCTCAAAATAAACGCGGTCGAGCAGGTCGTGTACAGGCAGTTTGTCGGCGAGTTGCAGCCAGCTTTGCAGCAGGCGGTGGGCACGTTGTAATGTGGGTGATGGATCGTTGAGATACTGTAAGCGTTGCCACCAATATCCCCTCTCCCTTGGTGGGAGAGGGATTAAGGGAGAGGGGGTAAGCTGTGATGCTCCACCCTCTCCCCAGCCCTCCACCATCAAGGGGGAGGGAGCAGATTGGTTGCTGGCCAACTTTATCAAATCTGTATCGCTGCAAGAAAAAATCGGCGAGCGCAGCGCCTGCGCCAGTTCCAGATCGGCAAACGGGGTAATCAGAAAAGTTAGCAGTGCCTGAATGTCCCCCGCTTCCAGCGTGTCGAGCAATCCGCCGCGCCGCGAGGTCAGGAACGGAATGTGGCGCATGCGCAAGGCTTGTTCGTATATGCGCAGATGCGTGCGCTTGCGCACCAGCACCATAATGTCACGGTATTCGGCGCGACGTAGCTTGTCATCATCCTGCACGCTCCAATGCGCAACGATGTCGGCGATGCGCGCGGCGAATTGCTCGGCTTCGCCTTCGCGCGGGCCGCCTTGTTTTTCTTCACGCGGAGTGGTCAATGGATTACGCAGGTTGACTCCCTCTCCCACCGGGGGATAACCAACGACTTGGCTGCTGTTGCTGGGCAGCCTAGTCGAATGGCTATAACCAATGACTTGCCCAGCGTCTTTTGCTGGGTTAGTCAGATGGCTAGTAGTCATACCAGTAGTTTCATCAGGGTTGGGGAGGGGGTCGGGGGGCAACGTTAGCACTTCAACATAACCAGGCAAGCCCTGATGATGCGCGACATGTTTTTCGAAATCCACGAAGCCGTCTGGATGTCTGCAAAAAACGCCATTTACCGCCTCCAGCACAACTGGCGCATTGCGCCGCGTCTCATTCTGCGTCAGGTAATGCGCGCCGAATTCGCGTTGCAAAAATTCGCGCACTTCACCGAACAGGCGCGCATCGGCGCGGCGGAAGCGGTAAATGGATTGCTTGGGATCGCCCACCACGAATACAGTAGGCCGCGAGTCCACGGCTGCCGATGCGGAAAACCACGATTGCAATATCTGCCACTGCAACGGATTAGTATCCTGAAATTCGTCCAGCAGCACATGGCGATAACGGCTGTCCAGCTTGTATTGCATGTACTCGGCGCAATCGCTCTGGTTAAGCATGTGACATACCTGCCATTCCAGATCGGTGAAATCCATTTGCTGGGAACGCAATTTCAATTCCTGATAATGTTCCAGCAACGCCGCGCCGCAATGCAATGCTGCCTGGTTCATGCGCAACGCGTCGAGTTCGATCAATTCATCGCGCACAACTTGCATCTTGTCGAACAACACATCGCGCGCAAACAGAAAAGTTTCCGCATTTTGTTTTTTGGTTGGCTTGAAACTGCGCGGTTCATCGGCCTGGGTGTACAGCGCGAGCGACAATGCCGCAAAACGTTGGTGTGGATCAGCAAGCTGCCAAGCGGCTTGCAGCTTGGTGGAATGATTGCACTGAGTTTCTGTGCCGGTGGCCAGTGCTTGGGCAAAGGCTTGCACGGCGGTTTGCAGTGATGCATCGGCGCAGGCATCGGCAACCGGGTCGTCATCAAAATCCACTTCGAGTTCATTGCGCAATTGTTCTACTGCCCACGCCACTTCATTACGCTCCCCTCGCCCGTTTACGGGAGAGGGGCTGTAACCAGCGACTTGGCTGGCGTTGTTGGACAGCCTAGTCGAATGGCTAGTAGTTCCATCAGGGGAGAGGGTTGCGGTATACGCCCACCACTCGGCGCGCTTATGTACAAAATTTTCCAGCAACGCACGCGTCTGATACAGGCCATATTCCGCGAACAGCCATTCCATGAATTGTGCAGTTTCGCCATCGGGAGTGGCACGCAAACTGTCTGCAAATGCTTGCCACGCTTCCTCACGCAACTCCGAAGTGCGTTCCAGCAATTGCATGCCCACCGGCACACCCGCATTCAGCGGCGCGCGCTGGATGATCTGCATAAACCAGCCGTGAAAAGTGTTGATGGTAATTGCCGGTTGCGCCAGAAATGCGTCGCGGTACAGGCCGCGCGCGCGCGACAGCATGGCCTCGTCTATGTCCTCAAGACCTCGTTCGCGCAGGAATTTTCGCACCACCTCATCATCCTGCACCGCAAGCAAATGCAGCCACTCGTGCAGTCGTGCCTGCATTTCCTGTGCGGCCTTGCGCGTGAAAGTAATGGCAAGAATTCCGCCCGGCTGCACACCAGCCAGCAGCAAGCGCACGATGCGCGACACCAGCAGCCAGGTCTTGCCGCTGCCCGCGCAGGCTTCAACGACGACGCTGTGGTGGGGGTTGAGCGCGAGGTGGTTATTCATGGTTCGCCCCCTTCCCAACCCTTCCCCCGGAGGGAGAAGGGCTTATCCTCCCTCTCCCATCGGGGTAACCAGCGACTTGGCTGACGTCTTTTGGCAGCCTAGTCGAATGGCTAGTAGTTCCATCAGAGGGATCGAGGGAGGGGGACCACTCCCCCTTGCGGCACAAGCCGCGCATCTCGCAATACATGCAAGCCTCTTCCACGCCGTGTGCGGGCAGCGCCGCACCGTTGCGCATCTGTTCGAACACTTTCATCAATCTCTCAATGTTGGCCTGCGCCAGTTCCTGTATATCTTGTGGCGGGGCAACAGCAACCACTTTGTCTTTTTCGATGCTGATGAAAGCCGCCTCATCGGCCTCGTACACATGGGCGTAGCAGGCCAGTTGCACGTCCTCGCCTGGCTCCTTGAGCTTGTTACGCAGCTTGCCTGCGTCCATCATCTTGTAGTCCAGCACGCGCGTCATACCTTCTGCCTGTACGTCCACACGGTCAATGCGCCCGTGCAGGGTCAACCCTTCGTTCAACGGCATTTCGAAAGGGACTTCGCCATTTTGATAGCGCCAGCCTTCCGCTTCGCTTTTTAACTGTGCATCCAGATAAGCGGGGATGGCCTGTTGCCAACGCAACAGCCAGGCGCGCGCCAGATAGTCGCGTTCCACCGTAGGGGCAAACACCTCTCCGCTGATGTGCTGCAACGCATCTTCCAGAGCAGTGCGAGCGTGTTCGGCTAGCACCGGAAACTGCTGATGAAAGTGATGCAAAATGTCATGCGCCCACTCGCCGTAATCACGCTTCTCCACACCCTCGCGCACCTCGTCCAATTCATTGAGGCGCAGCATATGGCGCGCATAATATTGATACGGGCAAGCAACCAGGCTGTTGTAACCGCTGGCTGAGATGCGGCTTGAAATAAGGCTGGGCGGCACGGCAGGAGCGGGCATAGCCGCCTTGTCGGGCAATGAAAAATCGGCAAGGCGTATCTGCGCATCTTGCAGCAGCGCATCCAGTTCACGCTCCGCCAGATCATCGCCGTATGCCAACTCATGCAATGTGCGCAGCATCTCAAGGTGAGGACTCAGTAGATTCTTCTCGCCATTTTTGCTGGCCTGCCAAGTGACCAGCACGGTGTCGTTCATCGCCAGCAATGCGAGCAAATCATCGCGCTGTTGCGCCAGTTTCACCTCGCGCGTTGGCAGGCCCAGCGTGCTTCGCACCGCGTCGTTGAACCATACGCTGCCATTGTCGGTATTCGGCAAATGTGTGTCATCACAACCCAGCAGCAACACCGCGTCGAAACTGCGCCAGCGCGTGGAGGCGAGCGAAGTAAGTACCACCGGACTTTCGATGGATTGATCGCTGAAGGTGTTTTCATCCAGCTGTTGCGCCAGCCAGTGGCGCCATTCGGCGCGGTTGAAACGGGTGTTGTCCGCCGCCAATTCATGCTGCCAGGTTTGCAATGCCTGCAACAATTGCGCGCCTGCTTCGTCCCCCGCCAAGCCTTGCAACACGCCGAGGATAGATAGACTTTCATTCAGCGCGCGCAACCAGCCGCTCAAGGTGTTGCTGTTTTTTTGTAATGCCTCCGCCGCTTGGCGCAGCCGCACCAGCGCGGTCTGTACTTCTCTCTCACCGCGCGCCAGCTCGAGAAAGGCATCCAGGTGCGAGACCACGCCATGCTTGCGCACCAGTTGTTCGAGCTGATACACCGCCTGTTTGCGTGTACTCGCGCCTTGGTCGGTTGCAGAGGGATCAGCAAAGATGAACGGCGATTTGAGCAGGTCGAGCAGATCCTGATAATAAAAATCGCTTTGCAGCGCATCCAGCCAGCGCATCAACACCGTGCTGACCGACAGCGTGGAGAACGTCCAGCCGGTTTCGTCGCGCACCAGCACCTCGGCGCGCTCCAGCAGGGCGCGCACGCGCCGCGCCACCAGCCGGTCTAGCGCAACGATGGCAATATTCTGTTTGCCCGCCAACAACCAGCGCCGCACCTGCACCTCGGCCGCACGCGCTTCCTGCTCCAAGCTGTGCGCGCCGAAAAAACTTAACTCCCGGCTCGTTCGCCCTGAGCCTGTCGAAGGGCGGCTCAGGGCAGCATCGGATTGTTTTTGCAGCAGTGCGGCATCGCTGCGCAGATCGTTACTTTCCGCAGCATGCTGCAAAGAGCGTGACAGCAGCGCGCAGTCCGGCACATCGGCCACCATCTCGCGCAGATCAAAAACCGTGACTGCCACGCGCGCGCGGCAGGCTTCAAGAAAGTGTGTTTCCGGTACGGACAGATTCGAGGCCAACAGTACATACAGTGGCCTATCCACTTGCTGTGCCAACATCGCCAACCGTTGCTGATAGGCGCGCACGCCGTCCAGTTCGCCGCTCGCGGCCATTGCATACCACAGCTCATGCACTACGCGCGCTTCGAACTGCATCGACTGCCCGCTACGTGCTTGATAGGCCTGGGCTAGCTGCCGGGAGAATTCTTCTGCAGATTCCGGCAACGCAACATGATGGCGGGTCAGATCATCCATCAAACCCAGCAATTCGCGCGACAGACTCCACAGATCGGCATCGGCAAACCAGCGCCGTTCGCGCAATGCCTGATATAAGGCGATGAGGCGCTGGCTGTCGGGTTGGATAGGGGTAGGGAGTGGGATGGATAGCGCCCAGTCTTTGAGCGTGACCATCTGCGGCAGCAATAACGTAGGCAAATTGGCCGCCGCGCTTAACGCTTGTGCCAACGGTTGGGCGACATGGTAATTGGGCAACAGCACCGTTGCGCCGCGCAAATCGGGCGGAACATGTTGCGCCAGAATACGGCGAGCAACGCGAGCAAAAAAAACAGCTGACGCCTGTGTGCCGCTATTTTTGATTGGTTCCATGAAAATCCGCCTCGTAGGTTGGGTGGAGCGTAGCGATACCCAACAAGACAGCTATGATGGCGGGTATCGCGGAGTTTATCCTGAGTTCTGGCGGATAGAAAGCAGGTGGGTGAGGCCTATGGCAAGCACCGGCCAAGTCTCAGTACTGTTCGGTCGGTAAGAATACAAATGTCTGGCCTTTGAGGTTGGCCCCGTGATGTGATCGAGGCATCGGAATTCTATGCGGATGGGGCGGCGATGGTGGGGGGATATAACAGGGGAAATGCTACTTTGCTAGACCTGACCCCTTTACGTTACGCAAGGAAATGGCCTGTACGAAACAGGCTATCCCGAAATCCGCTAGAAAAGTTTCTATCTTAAGATAATCTGATCACCACGACCCTTTAGAGGATCGGCATCAGGCTTGTTCATCAACACAGTGATTGCGCCGCGCATTGCCGCTCCCATAGCATGATCGACAATTGCAACATTAGTCGATCTGTCAGCAGGCGATACTATATCAAATGTACCCCCCTCGGACGCTGCTACGTTATAGGTAGCCAATCCAAAAAGGGTGTTTTTGGGATTGCCCCCCACATAAACTCTATCCCACAACCCTGCAATAGGATGTAATGCCACGGGGTTATTTATGTTGGCATTCACAAAGAAAATGCGCACCCGTTCGCCCGGTTTAGCTTCTAAGACCTGCTTGGCGTTGGAATCATGAACAGGGTCGTAACGAAACATCTTGCCGTTGATAAGGGAGCCGACCCACCCCCTATTTTCTAATAGTGCCGCCGTATCGCTTGTATCCGGGAAATATTGTTGCTGAACCAGTACGTATTCACGATCTGCTTTCGGATAGTTTTTAGTATCCTTTGGGTCAACAATAATTACGCCATACATCCCGTTGGCAATGTGCTGAGGCATTGGCATTGCGCCGCAGTGATACATATAAACGCCGGGCAATCTGGCGGTAAAAGTGAAGTGCTTAGATTCACCTGGTGCAATTGAAGCAAATTCCTTCAGCACATCCACTTCAGCGATATGAAAATCCATCGAATGAGGCATAGAGCTGTTTATTGGATTAACCAACGTAAAATCTACCGTATCGCCTTCCCTTACACGCACAACCTTGCCGGGTACTGTTCCATCAAAAGTCCAAGCTTCCCGCATCACCTTGCCTTCGTTATCTACAGGTAATTTAGTTTCTAAAACGGTCATCGTTACCTTGACCGTTTTTGCAATCGCTTGCTGCGCCGATAAAAAAGCAGTGAGAATCATTGATAACACCAGTATAAATTTACGCATGGCACACCTCCACAGTTAAATACACAGATTGATATGAGTTTTTAATACGATGCATTGAGGTTGCTTGAGCCATTACTCAATACATGCATTTATTGTGCGACCCCAACGGATGGAGATTGCCGAAAACCGCGCCTCCATGCTTTATGAACACATCATCACACACTTCATGGACAGTTATACACGCCACAGCGAATTCGGGAGCAGCGAGTTTTTGCTACTTTGCTAGACCTGACCCTCGTGCTCAAGTGCTCAAGGAAAAGCTGAACTCAAGAAATTTAACTAACGCAGCCATTTATAACTGCCTCTCAGCGTTCGAGAAGATGCAGCTTCTCCTTCACTTCCTTCCATTCATCGGCATCGGCTGGCGCATCCTGTTTCTCGACGATGGGTTTCCACAGCTTGGCCAATTCGGCATTCAGCGCAATAAAATGGCGCTGTTTTGCCGGTAAATCATCTTCAGCGTAAATCGCCTCAACCGGGCATTCCGCCACGCATAAGGTGCAATCGATGCACTCATCAGGATCAATCACCAGAAAATTGGGTCCTGCGCGGAAACAGTCCACTGGGCACACTTCCACACAGTCGGTATATTTACATTTAATGCAGGATTCAGATACAACGTAAGTCATGGAGCACTCCAATAATCAACAGTACGCTATTCTAGCAGAGCAAAAGCAGAATTAATTCACTTCCCAGCACCGCCTTTTTTGGTTAGCATGCCACTTGAGATTTAAGAATTCATACCCATTTCCCTCACGTTGCACTCTGATTCAACACTTACAAAAGCGAGAAATAGACCATGAGCGAACATATACATTACGTTTCAGACGCCACATTCGATGCAGAAGTACTGCAGGCGCCCCTGCCGGTGCTGGTGGACTACTGGGCCGAGTGGTGCGGCCCCTGCCGCATGATCGCGCCCGTTCTGGACGAGATCTCCAGGGAGTATGCGGGCCGCCTGAGCATCGCCAAACTAAACGTGGACGAGAACCAGCAAACCCCGGCAAAATACGGCATACGCGGCATCCCGACCTTGATGTTGTTTAAAAACGGCGACATTGCGGCGACCAAGGTCGGCGCCTTGTCAAAATCCCAACTAACGGCTTTTATTGACAGCCACATTTAAAGCGTTTACTGTCACACCCGCATCGCCTCCCCAGTATCGTCCCCAAGCGACACAAAATATAAAACGAATACGTTACAGGCAATGCGGGTGAATATCCTTCACCTGAACTAACTCCCTTTCACTCAGTACTTTTCAATCATCCTTCTTTCAATCACCACTCTCGCATCGCTATGCACTTATCCGACCTGAAAACAAAGCACGTCACCGAACTCGTTGAAATGGCTGCGGCCAATGAAATAGAAAACGCCAACC
>JANYHX010000065.1 GCA_025362155.1 Gallionella sp.
TTTGGTTAGCATGCCACTTGAGATTTAAGAATTCATACCCATTTCCCTCACGTTGCACTCTGATTCAACACTTACAAAAGCGAGAAATAGACCATGAGCGAACATATACATTACGTTTCTGATGCTACCTTTGATAGCGAAGTCGTGCAGGCCCCACTGCCGGTGCTGGTGGATTACTGGGCGGAGTGGTGCGGGCCGTGCCGCATGATTGCGCCTATTCTGGAAGAAGTATCCAAGGAATATGCCGGGCGCCTGACGGTCGCCAAACTGAATGTGGACGAAAACCAGCAAACGCCCGCCAAATTTGGTATTCGCGGCATTCCGACCCTGATGCTGTTCAAAAATGGCGACATCGCGGCGACCAAAGTCGGTGCATTGTCAAAATCCCAATTAACGGCTTTTATTGACAGCCACATCTAAAGCGTTTACTGTCACACCCGCATCGCCTCTCTTTGCTTCGTACCTTGGCTTCGTCCTTGGGTAGTAAAAAATAAATACGAACACACACTAGGTCATGCGGGGGGTCATCTGCCACCCGACCCAACTCCTTTTATTCCAACTTTTCATTAGCTGTTCTTCCCTGTCACCCCTTCTTTCAATCACCACGCTCGCATCGCTATGCACTTATCCGACCTAAAAACAAAACACGTCACTGAACTCGTTGAAATGGCTGCGGCCAGTGAAATTGAAAACGCCAACCGAATGCGCAAACAGGATGTGATGTTCGCGCTGCTTAAAAGCCATGCCAAAAAAGGAGAAAGCATTTTTGGCGATGGCACGCTGGAAATCCTGCCGGATGGTTTCGGCTTCCTGCGCTCGCCGGACACCTCTTACCTGGCCGGCCCGGATGACATTTATGTCAGCCCCAGCCAGATTCGCCGCTTCAACCTGCACACCGGGGATACCATAGACGGCGAGATACGCACTCCCAAGGACGGTGAGCGCTATGTTGCGCTGGTGAAGGTGGACAAAGTCAACGGCGAGCCGCCCGAGAATGTAAAAAACAAAATACTGTTCGAAAACCTCACACCGTTATTCCCCACTGAACCCTTAATTCTTGAGCGCGACATCAAGGCCGAAGAAAACATCACCGGGCGCATCATTGACATCGTCGCGCCGATCGGCAAAGGCCAGCGCGGCCTGCTGGTGGCCTCGCCGAAATCCGGCAAAACCGTGATGCTGCAACACATCGCGCATTCCATTTCCTCGAACAATCCTGATGCCACCCTGATCGTGTTGCTGATCGACGAGCGCCCCGAAGAAGTCACCGAAATGACCCGCACCGTGCGCGGCGAAGTGGTCGCTTCCACTTTTGACGAACCAGCCAGCCGCCATGTGCAAGTCGCGGAAATGGTGCTGGAAAAGGCTAAGCGCCTGGTCGAACATAAAAAAGACGTAGTGATTCTGCTTGACTCCATCACCCGTCTGGCACGCGCTTACAACACGGTGGTGCCATCTTCAGGCAAGGTACTGACCGGCGGCGTGGACGCCAATGCACTGCATCGCCCCAAACGTTTCTTCGGCGCGGCGCGCAACATTGAGGAGGGCGGTTCGCTGACCATCATCGCCACCGCGCTGGTAGACACCGGCTCGCGCATGGACGACGTGATCTACGAGGAATTCAAGGGCACCGGCAACATGGAAATTCATCTGGACAGGCGCATGGCCGAAAAGCGCATCTACCCGGCAATCAACATCAATCGATCCGGCACGCGCAAGGAAGAATTGCTCATCAAGCAGGACATCCTGCAAAGGATATGGCTGCTGCGCAAACTGCTCTATCCAATGGACGAACTGGAAGCAATGGAATTCCTGCTCGACAAAATCAAGGCGACCAAGAACAACGCGGAGTTTTTCGACTCAATGAAGCGTTAAAGTATGTTGGCGGTTCGGACATCATGAGTTGATTTCATGCCCCGCCGCCCTCGCGTCCACCTTGACGGAATCCCGCTGCACATCGTGCAGCGCGGGCATAACCGCCAGCCCTGCTTCTTTGCCGAAGAGGACTACCACACCTATCTACACTGGCTGAACGGAGCGTTACTCAAGGAACATTGCGCCCTGCATGCCTATGCGCTGATGACTAACCACGTGCACTTG